>JBIJAD010000245.1:0-6123 GCA_044345955.1 Lysobacteraceae bacterium | reverse complement strand
GCTGCGACGCGGCGCCGCCGGAAAAAACGAAAGGCCCGCACTCTGGGAGCGGGCCTTCGTCCGTAGGACAGCGCGAATGGGGATCACCAGCAGTAGTCGACGCTCTGGCTGCCGCTCTTGGTCTTGGTGCCGGTGTTGTTGATGCCGAGGGTGCCGCATTTGGTGTCGCGCACCGCCTGCAGGTTGATCGGAGTCGCGGTCAGGGTGTAGTTGGTACGGCCGACCGCGGAAAGCGCGACCGTGTAGTGGTTGGTGATATCGGTGCCTGCCGCACAGGGCGGCAGCGCGACCGCGACGCCGCCGAGGGTCTGGTCGTAGCGCAGATTGGTCGTGTAGAAGCGCTCCATGAACGTGGCGCCTTCGGACAGACAGGCCTTGACCGCGTTGCGCCGGGTCTGCATCACCGAGTTCTGGTAGGCCGGATAGGCGATGGCTGCCAGCACCGAGATGATCAGCACCACGATGATCACTTCGACCAGGGTGAAGCCCGCGCTGGGGCGACGACCGCCGGTCCGGATCGAAAGACGACGACTCATGTTTACCTCCGGATGACTTCGCGCCACGAGATGCGGCCGCCGTACAGGGTGGGATCCAGCGTACCCTCGCCGAGGTTGCCGGAGAGGCTGTTGACCACGAAACGATCGCTCATCAGCGCCGGGTCGGTGATCATGCCGATGCTCAGATCGATCGAACCGATCGCGCTGCCGCCGAGCTTGTCGCCGGCGTCGCCGAACTGGCCGCTGCGATCGGCGTCGAACAGGCCGGTCTGCAGACTGGTGCCGGTGAAGGCATCGACCGCGTTGACGTAGCCGCGACCGGGCAGGCAGGGGTTGCTGGTGCTGGGGATGATGCTGGCCGCGATCAGCGCGTTGCGCACCACCTGCTGCTCGCCGATCATGCGTTCGCCCTCCAGGGTGTTCGCCGGCGGCAGATCGAGGTCGATGTACCAGCCGCGACTGTTCGTCGGCAGCGTCGAATACGGCTCGAACGCGCGGTTGCGGGTGGCCGAATCGAACTGCGCGATGTTGCGCGCGGTCAGGGTCGCGCGGGTGGCCGAGGTGCTCGCGGTCGGATCGTCGATCACGCCGTACCAGGTCTGGCGGGTGATGTCGGTGATGTCGGTGGGCGTCAGCAGGCGGCCGGTGCCGAAGAACACCCAGCGCTTGTCGGTCGAGGGGTCGATGGCGATGGTCACGCCGCCGGTGATCGGATGCACCGCGGCCACGGTCGGCGCGTACAGCGGACGGCCGTCGGCCACTTCCCACTGACTGGTGTTGTTGTCGGAGAGGTCGAACTTCCACAGATTGCCGCGGAAATCGCCGGCATAGACGAAGTCGACCGTCCCGTTGCCGTCCTCGTCCCAGCCGCGGGGCGAGGACAGACCGTTCGATGCGGTGGGGCTGCCCACGCCGGTGTTGATCTCGGCGATCTTGGCGCCGGTGCGCAGATCGAGCACGAACAGTGCGGCGCGCTCGCTGGTGCTGTTGAGGCCGTTGGGCACGATCACGCCGACGCTGCCGTTGTTGAGCTTGGCGATCAGCGGCTTGCCGAGGATCTGGCCCATGTCGCTGTCGAAGCTGGCGTCGTGATCCCACAGCACGCGGTTGGTGGCGAACGTGGTCGGATTGGTGACGTCGAGCGCGTACAGCCCGCGGCCGCCGCGGCCCAGGGTGCCGACCAGCACGGTCTGACCGCTCAGCTCACGCGTGGTCGAGGTGACGATCGGGCCGTCGACGAAGAAGCGATGCCCGTAGTCCGGTTCGCTGTATTCCTTGAGTTTGGCCAGATCGATACCGCGCGGCACGTACGAGAAGCGCAACTGGCCGTTGCTCGCGTTGAACGCGTGCATCATGCCGTCGTTGGCGCCCACGTACAGCGTGTCGACCGTGCTCGATGTCTTCACGTAGGTCGGCGAGCTGTTGACGATCGTGCCGAGCAGCGAGGTGCGTTCGCGGAAGATGCCGCCGGTGGTCGGCAGCTCCTTGCTGCGGTCGCCGCGCAGGTAGGCGACGACATCGGCGGTCAGCGCGGTGTTCTGCGCCGCGGTCGGGAAGGTGGTGCCTGCCGAGCCGTTGTGGGTGAAGATGTTGCTGCGCACCCCGGCCGGGATGGTCGCGGTCCACAGCGGCGTGGTGGTGTTGATGCCCGCGGAGGTGACCGAGAAGGCCTGCAGTTCGCCGTACCACTTGGACGAGAAATACTTGGCCTGGAAGACCTTGTTGCCGGCCGCGGACGAGGTGCCGCTCACGGTCGCGTTCGAGCCCGAGCCCTTGCGCGCGGCGATCGCGCGCAGCGCGTTGCCCAGGCCTTCTGCGAACTCGGCCGGATCGCTGGCGGCCACGAACGCGCCGCGGCCGTTCACCGCTGCGTGGAACAGGTCGTCGATGCGCTCGTTGTCCTCGGCATCCATCGGGTTGGGCCAGGCGACCGACTGGCCGGCCTGGACCCGCGCTTCGGTGGTGGCGACATCGAGCGTGCCGCTGAGGCCGATCGAGATGCCGAAGGTGACCATGTGCTGCCAGAACGCCGGGTTGCTGGCCGAGGCGGGCACGATGTTGGTCATCTGCACTTCCGGGCGCAGGTCGCGCTTCCAGTAGTGCATGGCGACATCGGCCAGGGTGTTGCTCCAACTGTCGCGGAACGGATCGGCGGCGACGTAGGTGTAGGACGGGCCGTCCGGTCGCGCGATCGCGGTCCCGTTGGTGCCGTCGGTATTGCCGTGGGCAACGCTGCCGTTGTTCCAGTAACCGTCGGTGGTCAGGATCGAGAAGTTCTGCCGGCACTGGAACTGCGAACCGTTGGCCTGCGGGCCCCAGGGGCCGCCGGTGCCGTTCTCCTCGAAATAGGCGCCCGCCCGGTTCAGCGCCGGAATCAGCGGCGTGGTGCTGCTGGCGGTGGCGTTGAACAGGCGATCGAACCAGGTGTTGCGATTGGTGGTCCGGAACAGGCCGTTGTTGGTGCCGACCGGAATGCGGTATTCGTTGCGCTGCCAGATCGTGGTGAAACCGACCCGGTAATCGTTGTCGTTGTTGAAGACCGAGGGGTCGTTGAAGGCGTAGCTGGTACCGGCCTTGGCCACCTTGGAGCGGGTGCGGTGATAAGAGAACCAGTTGGCGAAGTTCTGCTTTTCCTGCGCAAGGGTACGGGTAATGCCACCCGCCCATGTGAAGCTGGTCACGCCGTTGGTGCAGGTCGAGAACGAATTGGTGCCCGTATTCCAGGTGCAGCTCTGAGCGGTGCCGTCGGTCTGGAAACGGAACCGGGTGTACTGACGGGCGTCGGCGAAATCGGTGATGCCGCTGTTGGGCGAGTAGAAAGTGCGCTGCGCGCCACCCAGATCGACCGTGGTGCCGCTGGCGAGGGTGTCGCTGGAGAAGGCGGCGGTGTACGGCGTATCCGCCCTGAACGAGCCGTCCGCGTTCTGCCAACCGCGATAGGTACGGGTCGGGTTGTAATACAGGGTGTTGCGGGTGTAGGTCTGCAACTGGATCGCAGTCGGCGTGGTCGCCGGCACCTGTCCGGAATTGTTGGCGCCGGGCATGAAGTCCCAGCCCATCGAACCAGAGTCGTCGAGGATGAACCAGATGTTCGGCGGCACGCTGTTGTTGGTCTGGATCGGGGTGTCCGGCAGATTCACGACCGCATGCACGGGCAACGCGAGCAGAGTGGCGGCGCAGGCGAACAGCGGCGCGAGGAACGACCTGCGCGGCTTGCGGGCGTGGACGGTGCGGGGGGAAGTGTTCACGGCGGCCTCGGGCTTATTTGCCGGCAAAGATGGTCTGCAGCATGACGGACGCGCGTCCGTCCTGCTGGCTGCGCACGGTGACGCGGTAACGGGGCGTCAGGCACAGCGGATGGATCGGGGAGAGTCGGTCGCAATCGCGCCAGTTCGGGCCCTCGCCCATGTCCTCGACGATGTACTGCGGCGCGGCGGTGTTCGCATCGAACACCGAACCGGTTCGCCATGCGGTGAAGCCTGGGTCCAGCCAACGCTCCATCGCGGCCGGATCCGGACGCGCGCACAGACCGTTCGCGTTGCAGCCGGCGGTCGGGAAGGTCGGATTGGGGTCGAGGGTGGCCTCGGCCTCGCGCAGCCCGGCTTCGGCGACCTGGAAACCCAGGCTGCGATCGAGCAGGTTCGAGGTCATGCGCTCCTCGAGCACGGTGCTGCGCAGGCTGGCGAGACCGAGCAGGGTCATCACCAGCAACAGGATCAGCACGACCACGAGAGTGGCGCCCTCTTGCCGGCGGGCCGGCGCGACGGGATGGCGTGTGCGACGGTTCATTCCATTCGATTCCGGAGAGTGACGGTGTGGGCGAGACGACGCGCGAGCTGCGCGCCGCCGACGCCGGCGCGATCGGCGCTGAGCATGTCCAGGGTGACCCGGACCGCAACCACGTCGTCCCAGCGATCGGCCGCGATCGCGGTGGCATCGACGTAGGTGGTGCCGTCTTCGAGCAGATACTGCAGTTCCATGTCGTTGACGCCCTCGGCGATCTGCTGATCGCGCGCCGACAGGGCGCCGGAGTCGTTGACCAGCGTGCTGCGGAACAGAGAACGGCCGCCGCCCGGGGTCGTGCCCACGTACCAGCGCACCGCATGCAGACGCACGATCATCGAATTCGGACCGTATTCGTAGGGCGTGCCGTTGGTCGAACAATTGGGCGGGTTGGCGTACCCCAGACCCTTGCTGCAGTTGCCCGGGGACGCGGTGCCGCCGGTGTTGTGCACGATCACCTCGTTGGTGCCGGGCTGCGCGTTGGTGACCTGGAACAGCGAAGCCTGGCGCCAGTCGCAGACGATCGCGATGTCGGAATCGTCGAGGCTGTGGTTGACCGTGTTCAGCCTGAACTGGGCCGAAGTCGGTACATGCTGGACCACGGTGACACCGGTGGAGTTGTCGCCGGACATCAGCGCGAGCGCGTCGGTATTGGCGGCCCGGTTGGCGGGCTGCGCCGGCATCGTGGCTTCGTAACCGATGATGCCGTTGTTCCAGGCGCTCCACCACTGATTGTTGGGGTTGTTGAGCACGTTGACGAGCTTGAGGGGTTCCTTGCGGTCGGCATTGCCGCAGGGATTGCCGCCGGCCTCGCGGATGTCGCGGGCCATCAGCTCGAAGGCCATGCGGGCGTTCTCCTGCACCCGGCCCAGGCCCTCGGTGGCGCGGTAGGTCTGGCGGTTGGAAATGAAGATCGCGCTGGCGCTGACGGTCACCAGCAGACCGAGCATCATCGCGATCATCAACTCGACCAGAGTGAGACCGCGGGCGTGGCCGCGCGCAGGGCGGCGGTTGCGGAGTCGCTGAAAGGCGGTCATGCGGCTCATGTGCGTGCGGCTCATATGCGTGTCGTGGTGCTGAAGGTCTGGGTGGCGGAACCGGCACTGCCTCGGGAATCGTCCCAGCGCACCGTGATCGTGCAGACCGCGCCGGCGCATTCGACCTGACCGCAGGCGCTGGGGCCGAGGTTGTCCTGCAGGAAGTTCATCCAGTTGCGCTTGTCGCCATCCACCAGGCTGCCCGCGGAAGGCACGGTGCAGGTCATGCCCATGTTGTACGCGCCGTTGCGGGCGGCCTGCGGATTGGCGCGCATCGAATCGAGGATGGTGTAGACGTGGACCACGCCCTGGCTGCGTTCGAGCGAACTCTGGCTGTTGCGCAGCGCGGTCGCCTGCATCGCGGCCACGCCGAGCAGGCCGATGGCCAACACCAGCACCGCGACCAGGACCTCGATCAGGCCGACGCCGCGCACCTGCGCCGCGCGGCGCGGGATGCGGCGCGGGAGACGAGCGGGGAAGGAAGCAGGGTTCGGCATCAGGTGTCTCCCGGAGCGGCGCAGGCGCCGCTGCCGCTTGTGGGGGCGCGGACCGCGGTCCGGCCGCCCACGGCGATGTTCACGTCGCGCCGGTTGAGGTTGGGGTTGGTGACCGGCATGCAGACCCGCAGATTGGCCTCCAGCAGGGTGTTGCCGTTGCCGTAGGCGAGGCCATCGGCGCGGAACACGATCCGATGGTTGTTCGTGGCGATGTTGCGGCTGGGGAGAACCTGGACCGGCTGCTCGATCACGCCGGTGCGCACGATCTCGTTGGCGTCGACGGCGCCGTCGTTGTCGGTGTCGGAGAAG
>JBIJAD010000142.1:0-9599 GCA_044345955.1 Lysobacteraceae bacterium | reverse complement strand
TGTACGAGCTGTATCAGCGATTCGGCTCGATCGACGACATCGACGAGCCGACCCGGCGCCAGATCCAGGACAAGTTCTTCCAGCGATCCTTCGAGGAAGTCTGGAACGAAACCCGCTCGTACTACGCGCGCGCGATGCCCGCCAGGCTCAACGAGATCGAGCGCAATCCGAAACACAAGATGGCCCTCATCTTCAAGTGGTATTTCGTGCATACGACCCGGCTCGCGATGCAGGGCGTTCCGGACAAGAAGGTCGATTACCAGATCCATTGCGGCCCCGCGCTGGGCGCATTCAACCAGTGGGTCAAGGGGACGCCGCTGGAGTCCTGGCGCAACCGCAATGCGGCGGATCTGGGGCAGCGGCTCATGAACGGCGCCGCCGACCTGCTGAACGAGAGGTTCGCGACCCTGCGCGGATCGCGGCCGTCGCCGCTCCACGAACCGAGGCCCGCGCTCATGGGCGCGGCCGATTAGACGAAGACGTGAGAAAGCAATGAACAAGGAAAACATCATCGCGCTGATAGGCGAGCACACCGTCGCCGTATTGCCCGATCTCGCGGGGCACGCCTTTTCGGCGGCGGACCGCCTTTCGGAGCTGGGCGCCAATTCCGTCGATCGCGCCGAGATCCTCATGATGGTCCTCGAATCGCTGTCGTTGTCGATCCCGCGCGTCGAACTGTTCGGGCCCAAGAACATCGGCGAACTCGCGGAATTCCTGGCCGGAAAGCTGCAGGCCGCATGACGTTCAGCGTCGGTCGCGGGCCGGCGATGCGCGACACGACGAATCAGGAGAGATTGAATGCTCGTTGGAATTGAGGCTCTGAATGTGTTCGGCGGGACGGCCTGTCTGGACGTCGCGAAACTCGCGGAGCATCGTCGGCTCGACACCACCCGGTTCGAGAACCTGCTGATGAAGGAAAAGACCGTGGCGCTGCCGTGCGAGGACGCGGTCAGCTTCGCGGTCAATGCCGCTCGTCCGATCGTCGACGCGCTGAGCGAGGCCGAGCGCGACCGGATCGAACTGCTCATCACCTGCTCCGAATCGGGCATCGATTTCGGCAAATCGATGAGCACCTACATCCATCACTATCTCGGTCTCAATCGCAACTGCCGCCTGTTCGAGATCAAGCAGGCCTGCTATTCGGGCACGGCCGGATTCCAGATGGCGGTGAATTTCATCCTCTCGCAGGCTTCGCCGGGCGCCAAGGCGCTCGTGGTGGCGACCGACATTTCGCGCTTCATCGCGGTGCGCGGCGGCGAAGCCCTGACCGAAGACTGGTCCTTCGCCGAGCCGAGCTCCGGCGCCGGCGCCGTGGCCATTCTCGTCGGCGAGGATCCGCATGTCTTCCAGGTGGACATCGGCGCGAACGGTTATTACGGTTATGAAGTGATGGACACCTGCAGGCCGGTCGCCGACAGCGAAGCCGGCGACGCCGACCTTTCGCTGTTGTCCTACCTGGACTGCTGCGAGAACGCGTTCCGGGAATACCAGCGCCGCGTCCGCGATATCGATTATCGCGACTCGTTCCATTACCTCACGTTCCATACGCCTTTCGGCGGCATGGTCAAGGGCGCGCATCGGACGATGATGCGGAAGACGACCAAGGCCAAACCGGCCGAAATCGAGGAGGACTTCCAGCGTCGGGTCATGCCCGGCATGTCCTACTGCCAGCGGGTCGGCAACATCATGGGCGGCACCGTGTTCATGTCGCTGGCGGGCACGGTGGACACCGGCGACTTCGACAGGCCGCGCCGCATCGGCCAGTTTTCCTACGGGTCTGGCTGCTGCTCCGAGTTCTACAGCGGCGTGGTGACGCGGCGCGGGCAGGAACTGCAGAAGCGCTTCGACATCCGCGGCGAACTGGACAACCGGCATCCGCTGGGGATGGCCGAATACGATCTGCTGCTGCAGGACAGCGCCCTGGTCAAGTTCGGCACCCGCAGCGTGTCCTTGAACGAGCATTTCGACGAGGCCGTGCGCATGAAGCGTTCGGCGCGTCCGCAGCTTTACCTGCGCGAAATCCGCGAATTCCACCGCAAGTACGAGTGGGTCGCGTGAACTGCGAAACGCTCAAGGTCCGGTTCCAGGAGTCGATCTGCTTCGTGCAGTTCGACCGGCCGCACGCGAACAACACGATCAACGAACGTCTCGTCGAGGAGTGTCATCAGGTGCTCGACGCCTGCGAAGGCACGGCCACCGTCGTGGTGTTCAGCGGCAACGAGGAGACGTTCTGCTTCGGCGCCGACTTCCAGGATATCCGCGACCGCACCAACAGCGGACGGCCGACGGACGGCGGTCCGGATCGGCTGTACGACCTGTGGCTGCGCATGGCCAACGGTCCTTTCGTGACGGTTTCGCACGTGCGCGGCAAGGCCAATGCAGGCGGAATGGGGTTCGTCGCCGCCAGCGATGTTGTGGTCGCCGACGAAACCGCGAAATTCAGTCTGTCCGAACTGCTGTTCGGGGTCATTCCGGCCTGCGTGCTGCCGTTCCTGGTCCGGCGGATCGGTTTCCAGCGCGCGCACTATCTCACCCTGATGACCCAGCCGATCGGCGTCGAACAGGCTCACGGCTGGGGGTTGGTCGACGCCTGGGAGCCGCAGAGCGAAGCGCTGCTCCGTCGCCACCTGCTCCGGCTGCGTCGCATGTCCGGCGTGGCGATCGGTCGCTACAAACGCTACGCGAACCGGATCGAGACCGCGCTGCGCGACTGCCGCGAGCCGGCACTGGCGACCAACATCGAGGTGTTCTCGGATCCCCGCAACATCGAAGGCATCGTCCGCTATGTCGAGAGCGGTGTCTTCCCGTGGGAAGCCTGAGCGGCGAGGGCACGACGAGATGAGCACCGAAGGTTTCATCGACTCGCTCATCCACGGTCTGCGCCAGCGCGACATCCGGCTCGCGCTGGTGAACGACGAACTGAGCGTCGATGCGCCGAAAGGAATGCTGCAGCAGCAGGACGTGCTGCAGTTGAAGGCCCACAAGGGCGCGATCATCGAATTCCTGCGCAGGCACCGCCGTCGTTTCGAGCCGCCGCCGCTGCTGCCGGGCACGAACGACGGGCCGTCGCCGCTGTCGCTGGCCCAACAACGTCTGTGGATCGTCGACCAGCTCGCCGGTCCCGACGGCGCGATGCACTACCATGTCCCGTCCTGTCTACGCCTGCGCGGCGCACTGCGTGTCGATGCGCTGAAGCACGCCCTCGACGGCCTGATCGCGCGCCACGAGGTCCTGCGATCCAGGATCGCGATGCACGAGGGGCTGCCCGTCCTCTCGATCCCCGAGCGCGCCCAATTCGCGCTGCAGTTCGTCGATCTTTCGGATCGTGCCGACGACGAAAGAGAATCGGCGCTGCAGCGCCGGCTGCAGTTGGAACGGCAAAAACCCTTCGATCTGAACGTCGGGCCGCTGATCCGCGGCTGTCTGGTGAAGATGGGCGACGAAGAGCACGTACTGTTCGTCACCAAACACCATATCGTCTCGGACGGCTGGTCTTCCCAGATCATGTGGCACGACATCTGCGCGATGTACGAGGCCTTTTGCCATGATCGGCCGAACCCGCTGCCGCCGGTGCGCGTCCATTACTCGGACTATGCGCGTTGGCAGCGCGATTGGCTGTGCGGGCCGGTGCTGGAAGAGCATCTGTCCTACTGGAAACGGCAGTTGGCCGGCGTCTCGAAGCTGGATCTGCGTTTCGATCGGGTGCGCGAATCCTCTCCGACCTTCCAGGGCGCGGTGCATGCCTTCGTGGTGCCGAGAGAGGTCGCGGCGGGGCTGCGCGCGATCTCCGCGGAGTCCGGCGCTTCGCTGTTCATGACCGTGTTCGCGGTCTTCCATCTGTTGCTGTCCCGGTTCGGCGCGCAGCGCGACTTCGCGGTCTCCACCGCGGTGGCCGGGCGCAATCATCCGGGCACCGAGAACCTGGTCGGCCCCTGCGTCAACAACCTGCTGCTGCGTCTCGGCGCCGAGCCCGGCATGACCTTCCGTCATCTGCTGACGAAGGCGCGGACGGTCGTGCTCGATGCCTATGCGCACCAGGATCTGCCCTACGAGGAACTGGTCGCCGAACTGCGCGCGGACGGCAGCGCGTCGACACCGGTGGCGTTCGTGATGGCCGCCGCGTCCAGGAATGTCACGCGGTTGCTCGATCTGGATATCGAGCCGGTGTTCCTGCGCTGGTCGACGGCGAAGAACGAGCTCACCATGAACGTCCAGGAGACGCCCGACGAGCTCTACGGCCTCTTCGAATACACCAGCGACGTGTTCGAACCGCGAACGATGGAACGCCTCGGGCGCCGTTTCGTCGCAGCAGCCGAGCAGATCGTGGCCGATCCGGATCTCGCGCTGGACACGATCGACCTCACGCTCGCGGACGATGGCGACGAAGCCTATTTCTACTCGGCACGCCATCTGGACGACCGCGCCTACTGGATCGCGCAACGCGGCGATGCGCTCGCGGCAGGCCTGTCCACGGCCTCGGCCGCGACCACGCGCGCCGGTCCGCTTGCGGGCATCGCGCGGATCGATCCCGCGCGCCGGGCCGCACTGACGCGCGTCGCCGCCGAGTGCGATACGGGATTGGCCGATTGGTTGCGCGCGGCCGCCGTCCTGTATCTGCACAAGGCCGTCGATGCGGACCTGCTGCGCGTCGGCGTGGCCGCGGAGGGCGGCGATGGCGTCGTGCCGCTGGCCAGTACGGCCTCCGGCGATGACTCGGTGTCGCAATTCATGCGCCGCACCGTGGCGGGAATCGCCGAGGCGCTGGCGCATCGCGGATGCGGGAGTGCAGGGATCCGGCGTCTGCTGGACGGCGAGGACGGCGCTGCGCCGTATCGCACGGTCATCGACGTCGCGGATACCGATGCGCCCGTCGCGTCCGCCGATGCCGAATTCGGGATCCGGGCGCGGATCGCGGAAGCCGGCGACATCGAGGTCCGGTTCGCGGCCGATGCGGCCGGTTGCCCGCAGTGGCGACTCGACGCGCATGCCCGAGCCTTCGAAGCGCTGCTCGCCCGGCTCGACGCCGTCGATGCGCGCCTGCGGACGCTGTCGCTGCTCGACGACGAGGCGCGGCGGAAGGTGGCGGCCTGGTCGGAAGGCGTTGCGACGGACGCAGTCGCACACGATGCGCGCATCGATGCCCTGTTCGAAGCGCGCGTCGCGGCGCAGCCCGACGCGATTGCGGTGCGCCACGGCGATCTGCAGCTCGATTACGCCGCGCTCGATCGGCGCGCGAACCGGATCGCCCGCCGCATGTGCGAACTGGGTGCCGCACCCGGCGCGTTCGTCGTGGTGTTTCTCGATCGCGGTGTCGATCTCGTCGCCGCGATCCTCGCGGTGCTGAAGGCCGGTGCCACCTACGTCCCCGTCGACCCGGCGACTTCCGCCGAGCGTCTTGGTTTCATCGTCGACGATATCCGCCCGACGATCATCCTGACCACGTCCGCACTGTCGCATCTGTTGCCGCCGACGGAGGCGATCGTACTGTCGCTGGATGCCGAAGCCGATGCGCTCGACGCCTTGCCCGGCACCGATCCGGTGCGGCCTGCCGGCATCGAAGGCGATGCACGGGCCTATGCCATCTACACATCAGGCTCGACCGGTCGGCCCAAGGGCGTGCTGATCGATCATGCCAATCTCGTCAATCATGCGATGTGGATGTGCAGGGAATTCGAACTTCGCGCCGACGATCGCGCCCTGCAGTTCGCCTCGATCAGTTTCGACGCTTCGGCCGAGGAAATTTTTCCGACCCTGATCGCCGGCGCCACGATCGTCATCCGCCAGACCGACGTTCCCAGCGCGACCGAACTGCTCGACGCCATTGCCGGCCATGGCGTGACGATCCTCAACCTGCCCACGGCCTACTGGCATGCGTTCGTCGATGCGTTGTCCGGCCAGCGCATTTCCACCGGCACGCTGCGGCTGATCATCGTCGGCGGCGAGCGGGTTTCGCTCGAATCGCTGCAGGCTTGGCGCGCATGCGCCGGCGACGCGGTGGAGTGGGTGAACACCTACGGTCCGACCGAAGCCACGATCACCAGCACGTTCTATCGTGCGCCGCGACAGGTCGATGGCCTGACGGAAATCCCGATCGGTCGTCCGATCGATCATGCGGTCGTGCGCGTGCTCGATCGCGCGGGCGAACCGATGCCCCCGGGGCTGGTCGGCGAACTGTGCATCGGCGGTGCCGGGGTCTCGCCCGGGTACTGGTGCCGCGACGCATTGACCGCGGAGAAATTCGTGGCCGACCCGCATGCCTCCGGACGCGACGCCCGTCTCTATCGCACGGGCGATCTCGCCGTCTGGCGCGACGACGGCGCACTGCTCTACGTCGGTCGCAACGACGATCAGGTCAAACTGCGTGGTTTCCGCATCGAGCCCGGCGAGATCGAGGCGCAACTTCGCGCCGCGCCGCGCGTGCGCGACGTCGCGGTCCTGGTGCGGGAGGACGTCCCGGGCGATCTGCGTCTGGTCGCCTATGTCGTCTGCGCACGGGAAGACCAGCCGACGATCGTCGAGGATCTGCGCGCCGGGCTGCAGGATGCCCTGCCGGCCTACATGATTCCGCACGCGTTCGTCGTGCTCGATGCCCTGCCGATGACGCTGAACGGCAAACTCGACAGACGCGCTTTGCCGGCTCCGGTCCTGTCCGAAGCCTCGGCCGATGTCCACGAAGCGCCGCAGGGGCCGGTCGAGGAAGCCTTGGCGCGGATCTGGCAGGAGGTGCTCCATGTCGAGCGCGTCGGGCGCCACGACAACTACTTCCGGATGGGCGGCAGCTCGATCAGCGCGATCCAGGTCATCGGACGCGCGAATCATGTCGGCCTGAAGCTGACCCTCAACGCCATCTTCGAACAGCAGACCATCGCAGGTCTCGCGCGTGCGCTCGGCCGCAGTCCGCAGACCCTCGCCGTCGGTGCCACCGCGGCGCGCCGCAAGCGGGATGCGGGGCAGGTGCCCGAGCGGGGCGCCATCCAGGGCCCCGCGCCGTTCACTCCGATCCAGCGTGCGATCCTGCCGCAGGGCGAAGAAGCGGTGCGACGGCTGCTGTCGACGCAGGTGCTGACCTGCATGCGTCCGCTGTCGCCGGACCTGCTGCACACCGCCCTGCGCAAGCTGGTCCGCTATCACGACGCGCTGCGACTCGGCTTCACCTGCGACGAGCAGGGCGAGTGGTCGCAATCGATCGCGCCCCTCGATGCGATCGACGCCTGCACGTTGCTGCAGCACGAGACGCCGGAAGACGCGGACGAGGACATGCAGGCCGAAATCGGCGCGGCCATGAAACGCCTGTGCGAGCGGATCGATTCCGCAACCGGCCCGCTGCTGCACGCCACGTTGATCGACGTCGAACCCAGAGGCGCCCAGTACCTGCTGCTCGCCGCGCATCACTTTGCGGTGGATCCGATGTCCTGGGCGATCCTGCTGCAGGATCTGCAGACGATCTACGATCAGCTCGAGGCCTCCGCCTCGGTGCGACTGCCGGTCAAGGGCGCCACCATCAAGCAGTGGGGGGACGCCATCGAGGCGTTCGCGAACTCGCCTGCTTCGCAACCGGATGCGGAGTACTGGAGCCGTCTCGACTGGGCGGGGCATACGCGCCTGCCTGTCGGGAACGAGATGGGGGAAGACGCGACCGGGACCGAATGCGTGTCGATCGAGATCGACGAGGCGCGTACCCGCGCCATTCTCGACGCCAGCACCCGGCAGCATGCGGCGCAGGTCCATGAAGTGCTGCTTTCGGCGCTGCTGTGCGGCCTGTGGCAATGGTCGGGGCTGAACGAGTTCGCGATCGGCGTCTACCATCACGGCCGGGTCGGCGGGATGGGGGATCTCGACGTCTCGCGGACGGTCGGATGGTTCACCGTGCCCGTGCCGATGCTGCTGCGGGCGGACGGCGAGGGCGGCATCGCGCCGACCCTGCGCGAAGTGAAACAGCGGCTGCGCGCGATGCCGAACGAAGGGGTGGGTTACGCCTTCCTGAAACACCCCGGACGGGAGTCGGGGCCGTTGCCCGAGGCGCATATCGATGTGCTGCTGAATCACCAGGGGACGGTCGCCGGCGAAACGCCCGGCGGACTGTTCACCACGCACTTCGACAACCGCAGATATGCCGACGTTTTGAGAGAGGCGGCGCTTCCCTGGAAAGTCGCTGTTCTCAGCAATATCGCGAATGGAAGGCTATGTATCAATTTCGTGAGCTTGTGGTATAGTCGGCCTGTTTTGGGCTCGATTGCGGAAGCGTTCGAGGCGTCGATCAACGGACTGGCCGGTATGCCATCTCCGCATGCTTGAATGCCCGGTCGACGCGAGTCGCGGCGGTCAATTGCTAACCATGGAATCATACATGACTACCACGCATCTGGCGGAGATGGAAAGCGTTTACAAGAGTTTCGGCGAGACCAAGGCGCTTGACGGTTTCAGCATGGAGGTCCGCAGTGGTGAGCTCGTGGCGCTGCTCGGGGAAAACGGTGCGGGCAAGACGACGGCGATCCAGTTGATGCTCGGCCTGCTGTATCCGGACGCCGGCCAGATCAGACTCTTCGGCATGCAGCCGGGCACCATGGAAGCCCGCCGCCAGATGGGCGTGATGATGCAGGAAGTGTTTCTCGCGCACGAACTCAAGGTGCACGAACTGCTGACGATCTTTTCCAGCTACTATCCCGACGGCTACGACCCCAAGGAGTTGATGGAGTTCGTCAACATCACTTCGCTGCGCGACCGTCGCTACGGTCAGCTTTCCGGTGGTCAGAAACGTCAGGTCCAGTTCGCCATCGCATTGTGCGGCAGGCCCAAGCTGTTGTTCCTCGACGAACCCACGGTCGGCCTGGACGTGCAGGCCCGGCAGGCTCTGTGGGACAAGGTCCGCCTGCTGCTGAAGTCCGGCTGCTCGATCCTGCTGACCACTCATTACCTCGAAGAAGCCGAAGCGCTCGCCGACCGCATCGTCGTGCTCGCGAAGGGGCGCGTCGTCAGCTCCGGTACGGTCAAGGAAGTCACCAGACTCATCTCGACCCGCAAGATCACCTGCACCACGACGCTGTCGGCGGAGGACGTGGCGACCTGGCCGGGCGTCTCGGCCGCCAACATGGTCAACGGGTCGCTGGAATTGACCGTGAGCCACTCCGAACTCGAAACGGTCACGCGTCGACTGCTCGCCGAGGACAGCACGCTGGCGGACCTCGAAGTGAGCCAGGCGGGTCTGGCCGACGCCTTCATCAAGATCACCCAGGAGAGCCGTCAATGAGTGCCAACACCGCCGGAATGGAAGTCCGGGTCTCCGATCGCATCCACATGACGCCGGTCCAGGTGGCCCGGATCTATTACCTCGAAGCAAAATTCGAGTTCATCCGTTCGCTGCGCAACCCGGGTTTCGGTCTGCCGTTCCTGCTGATGCCGGTGCTGCTGTTCCTGCTGTTCAGTTCGCTCGGTACGCCGGAGGCCGCGAACAAGGACACCCGCTTCATGTTGTTCAGCGCGATGGCGATCCTGGGCATCATGGGGCCGGCCACATTCGGTTTCGGCGCGATCCTCGCCAGCGAGCGCCAGTTCAGGCTGCTCGACTTCAAGCGCGCGCTGCCGATGCCAGCGCTCGCCCA
>JBIJAD010000299.1:0-5069 GCA_044345955.1 Lysobacteraceae bacterium | reverse complement strand
TGATCGGCAAGCTGTTCACCGCGCTCGCGTATGCGGCGGTGCTGATCGTGATCATGATCATCGTCGCGGTCCTGCTCGACCGGATCACGATCACCTTCACCCAGGCCCTGCTGGTCTCCATGACCCTGCTGCTCGGTGTACTGCCGTTCTGCGCGATCGGCTTCTTCATCGGCGCGCGCGCCCAGGCCAACGTCGCCAACGCGATCACGACCGTGGTGTACCTGCCGCAACTGTATCTCTCCGGCCTCTTCTTCCCGCTGCCGCCGGCGATCAGTTGGGTCGCGATCTTCATGCCGCCGTTCTACCTCAACCAGCTTTCGCTGGCCGCGGCCGGCGTGCCCCACAAATTCATCGGCGGACCGTTCGTGCACGTGATCGTGCTGTTGCTGGTGACGGTCGTGCTCACCGCCACCACCGCGAAGAAGATGGCCCGCCACGGCTGATTCGGTACGGAGAATGCTGAAGGAGTGGCGATGTCATCGGTCGTAGAGCTGTCGGAAGTCGGTCAGGGCGTCCTGCAAATCTGCATGCAGGATCGCCAGCACAAGAACACCTTCTCGCCCGAACTCATGCGCGGGTTGGTGGACGCCTTCCAGTACATCCAGGCGAATCCGACCTATCGCGTCGCGATCCTGACCGGTTACGACACCTACTTCGCGTCCGGCGGCACCAAGGAAGGCCTGCACAGCATCCAGCAGGGCAAGAGCAAGTTCTCCGACGTCAATCTCTACAGTCTCGCCCTCGATTGCGACATTCCGGTGATTTCCGCGATGCAGGGGCACGGTATCGGCGGAGGATTCGTGTTCGGCTTGTTCGCCGACTTCGTCGTGCTCAGCCGCGAGAGCGTCTACACCACGAATTTCATGAAGTACGGCTTCACTCCGGGCATGGGCGCCACCTACATCCTGGCGAAGAAGCTGGGCGTGTCGCTCGGGCACGAGATGCTGATGAGCGCACGCAGTTACCGCGGCGACGATCTGGCCCGGCGCGGGGTGCCGTTTCCGGTGCTGCCGCGCGCGGAAGTGATGGCTTATGCCCGCGAGTTGGCTTTCGATCTCGCCGACAAGCCGCGGATATCGCTGGTCACGCTGAAGGCGCACCTGGTCGCGCAGATGCGTCGCGATCTTCCGGCCGTCATCGAGCAGGAACTGGCGATGCACGGCGTCACGTTCTCACAACCCGAGGTGCGCGAGCGGATCGACAACCTGTTCGGCAAATGACGAAAGACAGCCGAATGCGGTCGGTCCGCTGCGGGCGGATGGGGGGGAAGGAGTTTCGATGAGTAGTTTCATTTCGCTGGAAAAGGTCACCAAACGCTACAAGATCGGTGCGAACATGGTCGAGGTTCTCTACGAGGAGAGCCTGACGATCGAGCGCGGGGAATTCGTGGCGCTGATGGGCCCCTCCGGGTCCGGCAAGACGACGCTGCTCAACATCATCGGCGGACTCGATCAGGTCGAACGAGGGCAGGTCCACGTGGCCGGCGGCTCGTTGCACACCCTTTCGAACCGCAAGCTCTCGCAGTGGCGCGCGCAGAACGTCGGCCTGGTGTTCCAGTTCTATCATCTGCTGCCGATGCTTTCGGTCGAACGCAACATCATGCTGCCGCTGCTGCTGACGGGGCTCAGCGCGTCGGAGTGCCGCAGCCGCATCCGCAAGACCCTCGAACTGCTCGGCATGGCGGAGTACGCGAACCGTCGCCCGGAAGAATTGTCCGGTGGCCAGCAGCAGCGCGTCGCCATCGCCCGCGCTCTGGTCACGGACCCGGCCCTGCTGATCTGCGACGAGCCGACCGGCGACCTCGACCGCGAGAACGCCGATCTCGTGCTGCAGTTGTTGATGCAGTTGAACCGCGACCACGGCAAGACGATCGTCATGGCGACCCACGATCTGCAGGCGGCGAAATACGCGACCCGGGTGATCCGGGTCGGCAAGGCGCGCGAGCGCGACGAAGCCGGAGCCAAAAGGAGTCTCGCGTGAAATACCTGCAATTGGTGTGGGCGCAACTGTGGCGGAACCGCAAGCGGACCTGGTTCACGATCATTTCGGTCGCGATCGCGTTCCTGATGTTCGCTGTCCTGATCGGATTCAACGTCGTCCTGCAATCCGCGCTCGCGAATCTCGACAATCGCCTGTTCATTTCCAGCAAGTACGCCCAGGAACAACTGCCGATCGCCTACAAGTCCCGCATCGAAGAGACCAACGGCGTGGCCGCCGTTTCGCACATGACCTACTTCGGCGGCTATTTCAAGGATCGGCGCTTCATCGTTCCCGCCTACGCGACCGACGTCGAGAAGACCTTCCGCGTCTATCGATCCCTGTTCGAGGTTTCGGACGGCGCGCTCGAGAAGATCCGGACCAGGAAGAACGGGGCGATCGTCTCCAAGCCGCTGGCTGCGCTGTTCGGCTGGGAGGTCGGCGACCGGGTGCCGCTCGGCAGTTCGATCTGGACCAAGACCGACGGCGATTCGGACTATGAAATCGAGATCGTCGGAACCTACGAAAGTCGCGACGGCGCGACCCAGGGGCTCGCCGGCTCCATGTTCATCCGCTACGACTATCTCAACGACTCCAGACTGTTCCTGCGCGATCACGTGCAGTTCTACATCGCGGAAATCTCCGATCCGGCCGCTTCGGACCGGATCATCAGGGCGATCGACGCCAAATTCGCCAATTCTCCGGCCGAGACCCGCTCCATGACCGAGCAGGCGCTGCTCCAGAGCCAGATGACGACCATCAAGGAACTGAATCTGCTGGTCAATGCGATCGTCGGTGCGGCGTTCTTCTCGCTGTTGTTCGTGATCGCGTCGACGATGACCAAGTCGGTGCGCGAGCGGAGACCGGAATTCGCGGTGCTCAAGACCGTGGGCTTCACCAATGGCGGGGTCGCCCTGCTGGTGCTGCTCGAGGCGGCACTGCTGTGCCTGTCGGCGGCGGCCATCGGTCTGCTGCTCGCACGCGGCGTCTTCGCGATCGCGGGCGACCTGTTCGCCACCGCCGGCATTCCCTGGATCATCTGGCTGAGCGCGTTCGGAATCGCCACCACCCTGGCGTTGCTGAGCAGCGTGTTGCCGGCCTGGCAGGCCGGGCGTCTGACCATCATCGAATCGCTGTCCCTGCGTCGCTGAGGTCGGTCCCGCGCGGACCGACCGAGGCAAATCCCCTCTACAACGGATTGCTGTCATGCTCAATCTGATCCGCCAGATCGCCGCCGTGATGACGACGAGCCTGTATACGCTCCAGCGACGGCTGGGATCGTCGCTGGTAGTCATCATCGGCGTCGGCGTGGTCGTCGCCGTGCTGGCCACGATCCTGGCGATGGCGAACGGGCTGCTCCGTTCGGTGGAGGCGACCGGCCGCAGCGACCGCGCGATCGTGCTCAGGGCCGGTTCCTCGGGCGAAGTCACCAGCGTGCTGATGCGCAACGATTTCAACACGATCCTCAATACGGCCGGCATCGCCAGGAATGCGGACGGTACGCCTCTGGTCTCGGGCGAACTGCTCGCCACGGTCGGCGTGCGGCACCGGACGGAGAAGGGCACGAACGACGTCTCCGTCATGCTGCGTGGCGTCGGCAGCGAGGTGCTCGCCGTCCGCAACGAAATGCGCATGGTCTCCGGCCGGGCCTTCGAGCCGGGCAAGTACGAGTTGATCGTCGGTCAGACGGCGGCGCGCCGTTACGGCCTGGAGGTCGGCCAGACACTGAGCCTGCGCGGCTCGGACTGGAGGATCGTCGGCATCTACACCAGCGGCGGCGATACCCATGAATCCGAGTTGATGACCAACCGCGACACGCTCGCGTCCGCCCTCGGCTGGAGCCATTACCACTCGATGCTGGTCAAGCTCGAGTCCGAGGCCGCATTCCCGAAATTCGAGGCGGCGATCAAGGACAATCCGGCGTTGAGCGTCGACGTGATGCGCGAGTCGGAATTCTTCGAGCAGCAATCCGAATCGATCGGAAAACTCGTTTTCATCGCCGCCTACGTGCTCGGCGGAATCATGGGCATCGGCGCGATCTTCGCCGCGCTGAACACCATGTACGCGTCGGTCAACGTCCGCGCCCGCGAAATCGCGATCCTGCGCGCGCTCGGCTACGGCGGCGAGCTGATCGTGTTCTCGGTCGTGATCGAGGCGATCATCCTGACCCTGCTCGGCAGCGCCTGCGGCCTGGCGCTCGCCTGGTACATGCTCAACGGCGTCGAGTTGAGCACGAGCTACGGGGGGCTCAACACGCAACTGGTGTTCGACGTGAAAATGACGCCGCAGACGTCGGTCATCGGCGTTGTCATCGCATTGATCATCGGTCTGGCCGGAAGTCTGTTTCCGGCGATGGCGGCCGCACGCGTTCCGGTGACCACGGCGCTCCGCGAGATCTGAAGCCGAAGGCGCGATCCGCCTTCATCGCTTGGTTGTCTGGCGGCGAGCGTGGGTACCGGTGGTATGGAACACCCAGCAAGATTACCCCGATGCTCGAGATCCTAAATCGCTACGCA
Organism: Lysobacteraceae bacterium; assembly: GCA_044345955.1. Lineage (GTDB taxonomy): Bacteria > Pseudomonadota > Gammaproteobacteria > Xanthomonadales > Xanthomonadaceae > Lysobacter_I. Next base: position 576 of record JBIJAD010000299.1, on the reverse strand, counting down.
CACGGGATGGTTCTGGTTCCGTTCGTCGACGCGTTGCGCAAGCAGGGCTGTCTCGAGCACATGGCCGATGCCGGCGTTTTCCCGGCGGCCGAGGTGTGCAGGCGGTTCTCGCTGAATCCGGGTTACTTCGCGGTCGCCATGCGGATGCTGCGGTCCTGCGGATGGATCCAGCCCGTCGGCGATGGGCTCGATCGCACGACTGCCGATTTCGAGTTGCGCGCCTTCGTCCCCGAAGATGCGATGAGTCTGTACGCGTTCCCGTACGAGACCTACGTGCGCGGCAAGTCGCGACGCACGCTGGAGCCGTGGATCGAACGCAGCGAGTGTCGCTGGGGCTGCGATCACCCCAATTTCCACGATTATCTGGACGGGGTCTTCCTCGTGCCTTTGCTGCTCGCCCTGCATCAAGGCCGGGCGCTGCGCTGGACCGCGCCCGTCGAGGGTGGTCGGGCGCCGCTCGAGTTCGCGCTGCAGGGCCGCGTGCGCGCCGAGGTGGAACGGCTGCTGGTCGGCAAGCGCTGGGCCGCGAACGAGAACGGGAACATCTCGCTGTCGCCGGCGGGACAGGCCATGCTC
>JBIJAD010000186.1:0-7593 GCA_044345955.1 Lysobacteraceae bacterium | reverse complement strand
TCGGCCGATGTTCGCGAACACCGCGACGTTGCTTGCAGGCGATCCGGAACGCGTGTTCGCGCTCGATCGCGACGGCCACGAGAAGCATCTCGATCGCACGCTCAACGTCGTCGGCAGCGGTTTCCAGCATCAACGCTACTTCGCGGCGCTGGGCGAACTGGTCAGGAAGAGCTTCGATACCGAGGACCTGGACGCGCAGCCGAAGTATCTGGCCGACACCGGCTGCGGCGACGGGTCACTGCTGCTGAAGCTGTACGATGTGATCCGGACTTCGACCCGCCGCGGGTCGTCGCTCGATACCCATCCGCTCACGCTGATCGCGATCGACTGGAACGAAAAAGCGCTGCGCCGCTCGGCGTTGACGCTGGAAGGCACGCCGCACCTCACCCTGAAGGGCGACATCGGCAATCCGGCGCAAATCCTCGAGGATCTGCGGAAAGGCGGCCTGATCGACGTCGAACGTATCCTGCATGTGCGTTCCTTCCTCGATCACGATCGTCCCTATATTCCTCCGGCCGATGCCGATGAGGCCGCACGGCGTTCCTGCATCGGCGAGGATGGCGTGTTCGTCGACCGCTCGGGCGGTTTGATCCCGGCGCGCGACGTGGTCCAGAGCACGGTCGAGCACCTGCGGCGTTGGGCCGAGGTGTTGAACGACGACGGGCTGATCATGCTCGAAGTGCACTCGCTGCCGGCATCGCAGGCGAAGCTTTTCGTCGACGAGGCCGAGAGTCTGCACTTCGACGCCTACCACAGCATGTCGCGCCAGTTCCTGCTGGATGCGCGCAGCTTCCTGATGTCGGCAGCCGAGGCGGGACTGTTCTGCGATGCGCAGGGCAGGGAGTCCTTTCCGAAGCGCATGGGCTTCACCAGGATCACGTTGAATCGTTTCTGCCGCAAGCCGTATCGCGTGCGCCATCCGCGCCTCGACGAGACCGCGACGCCCCTGTCGGATCTGCGGACTTTCTGGCGCAGCGAAAGGTCGATCGCGATCGCTTCGCGGGACCCGGCCCCGGAGCTTTCGCTGCTCATGGTCCGGGACGATGCGGTCTGCGCTTCGGTGTCGTGGACGCTCCAGTCCACCGCCTCCGGGGCTGGGGATGCGGAAGCCGCGAGACCGATCGCCGTTCTCGATGAGGTCCGGCTTCGCGACGATGCCGAGGTCGAGGATCTGGAGGCTCTGCTGCGGTTCCTCGGACATTACCTGACGGTGGACAAACGCGTCGCCGCCATCGAAGGCGTCGAGGATTGCCTGACGCGCGCCGTCGATGCGGCTGAGCGCGGCCGTCGGCGCTGGCAGGCCACCCTCGATGCGATGCGGGCCCGCGCCGCGAGCAGCGTTTTCGAGCCGGATTCCGATCCCCGCGACTGGGAAGGCGAACTCGCCGGATTCGCGTATGCGCGCGTCGCGACCTGGTTGACCGCTCGACGCGCGTTCGGCAAGCCCGGACAGCGCAGAACGATCGCCGCCCTGATCGCCAAGCTCGGCGTGCTGCCGAAATACCATCGCTACTTCGACGCGTTGATGTCGCGTCTGGCGATGCGCGGCCTCCTCGTGCGCGACGGCGAATCCGTTGTGGCGACGGCGGCGCTGGCGGCGGCTGCCTTCGACGATCCGGACGCGGCCTTCGATGCTTTCGAGCGCGGATTCCGCGCTCGCCATCCGCATGCGACGCCGTTTCTCCGCTTCCTGCTGCCTTCTCTGCTGAGCATCGACGATATCCTGTCCGGCCGCGTCGCCGCGGCCGCGATCATGTTCCCGGATGGCGACATGGAAGCGTTCGCCGGTATCTTCGACGGCGAACCGATCTCCGCCTATTTCAATGCGCTGGTGGCCGCTGCCGTGCAGCAGCGGCGGCACGATCGACGCGCTGCGCGATTCCGCGTTCTCGAGGTCGGCGCCGGCACCGGCGGCACCACCTTGCCGGTGCTCCGCGCCATGGGCGAGGACGCGGTCGATGTCGAGTACATGTTCACGGACGTCTCCCCGGCCTTCCTGCGCCGCGCACAGGGCATGCTGGCCGAGCGGCATCCCCATGTCCGCTACAAGCCCTTCGATGTCGAACGCGATCCGGCGACCCAGGGGTTCGAAACCGGCGCATACGACGCGGTCATCGCGGCCAACGTGCTGCACGACACCCGCGACATCGTGCATACGCTGCGCCAGGTTCGTCGGTTGATGGCGCCCGGCGGCGCGCTGCTGATCACCGAATACACGGAATTCAAGGAGTGGCTGTTCTTCAGCGGCGGCCTGCTGCACGGCATGTGGCTGTTCGAGGACGACCGGCGCCGATTGCACAAGTTCTGCCTGCTCGATGTGCCGCGATGGCGTGCGGCGCTGCGCGATGCGGGATTCGTCGATGTCGAGGTCTTCGCACTGCCGGGCGTGTCCGCGGACGAGCGCTGCGGCCACTGCGTCATCGCCTGTCGCACCCCCGATCGCGTCCTCGACGACCGCCCGTCGCGCTCGGATGCATCCATTTCACTCGTCGCAGACCGTATGCCGATCGAAAAGTCAGCACCGCCTCGCGCGCTCGATGCGTGCGTCCGGGAACAGATACTGAGCACGCTCGGCCCCGAGCGCTCCGACGGATATCACGATACGCGGCCGCTGATGCAGCTCGGTCTCGATTCGGTCGAGATGATGGAGCTCAAGGGCGCGCTGGGCCGCGCCGTGGGCGTGAAATTGCCCGCCGCTTTCCTGTTCGAGAACGAAACTCCCGCCAAGATCGCCGCAGCGCTCGCCGAATTCGCCCCGGTCGACCCTGCGCCGACCGCAAGCGCTGCGAATGCGTCGAGTCCGTTCATGGTCGACGAGGACCGGGCGGTCGCGGTGGTCGGTGTCGCCTGCCGGGTGCCCGGCGCCTCCACGCCGGCCGATTTCTGGCGTTTGCTGGACCGCGGCGATTGCGTCATCGGTTCGTCGGCAGGGCGCCTGCATTGGCCCGATGGGATCGACCCGCAAGGACCGCATGCGGGAATCGATCGTGCCGGCCTGTTGCCGCGCATCGACGAATTCGATGCGGACTTTTTCCAGATATCCCCGCACGAAGCCGAGCTCATGGACCCGCAGCAGCGACTGCTGCTGGAACTCAGTTGGGAAGCCATCGAGCGTGCCGGCTATCGCGCTTCCGCGCTGGCCGACGAACGCACCGGCGTGTTCATCGGCGCCTGCCACAACGAGTACCGCGACCTGCTGGCGCGCACCCCTGCGGCGCGCGATGCCTACGTCGGCACCGGCAGCGCGGCGTCGATGCTCGCGAATCGCCTGTCCTTTTATTACGACTTCCGCGGCCCGAGCGTCGCGATCGATACGGCCTGTTCGAGCGCGCTGGTCGCGATGGACCACGCCGTGCGCGCGATCCGCTCCGGCGAGTGCGCGCAGGCGCTGCTCGGCGCCGTCAATCTGATCTGCAGTACGGTCAACAGCATCGCGTATCACCAGTCCGGCATGCTGTCGCGCACCGGCACCTGCCGCGCGTTCGATCGCGACGCCGACGGCTTCGTCCGCGGCGAAGGCGGCGTCGTCCTGCTGCTGAAGTCGCTGCGCCGCGCGCGCGCCGACGGCGACACGATCCACTGCACCATCCTGGGCACCGCCATCGGCCATGGCGGTCGGGCCGCATCGTTGACCGCACCGAAGCCTGCTTCGCAGGCGGCGGTGATCGAAGCCGCGCTCGCCGACGCCGGGATTCCCGTCGATGCCGTGCAGTACATCGAAACCCACGGCACCGGGACCCAACTCGGGGATGTGGTCGAGATCGCCGGTCTGGAGGAAGCGTTCCGGCGTCGCGCTGCGGGCGATCATGCCGCGACGCAGGCTCGCTGCGTCCTGGGTTCGGTGAAGACCAACATCGGTCATCTGGAAGGCGCGGCCGGGCTCGCCGGTGCGCTGAAGGTGTTGCTGGCCATGCGTCATCGCACGTTGCCGGCCAGTTGTCATTTTTCAACGCCCAATCCAGGCATCGACTTGGAGCGCGGACCTTTCGAGGTCATCGCCGCGAAACGCGCCTGGCAGGCGCGGACCGACGCACGCGGCACCGTCCTGCCGCGGATCGCCGGCGTCAGCTCGTTCGGTTTCGGTGGCGTGAATGCGCACGCGATCCTGTGCGAGGCGCCCGACCGCGGTGCGCGCGGCGAGCCCGCCCGCAGCGGTGCGGAGGCGATCGTGCTGTCCGCGAAGACGAGCGAACAGTTGCGCAGGCGCGCGGACGCGCTGCTCGCCGATCTGCAGGCGCCGGGTTTCGAAGGCGAGCTGCGCGATGTCGCCTGCACCTTGCAGGTCGGCCGTGAGCCGATGCCTTTCCGGCTGGGATTCCTCGCCGGTTCGCTCGACGAAGCGCGGCGCGAACTGGCCGCCATCTCCGCGGGGACGCCGTCGCCGAACGTCCTGACCGGTCAGGGCGCGTCGGCATCGCGGCGCGACGGCGACCGCGGGCCGGCCGCGCAATGCGGCCACGACGACCTGCCGGCGCTGTTGCGGCGCTGGGTCGAAGGTGCGGACATCGATTGGCCGCGCTCCGGCGCCGGCGCCGATGCAGACCCCGGACGCATCGAACTGTCGGGATATCCGTTCGCGCGGACGCGCTTCTGGATCGAGGAAGCCGCGGAGCCGATCCGTGCGCCCGTGCGCGCCGCGGTGCTGCGTACATGGCAATGGCGGCCCGCGACACCGCTCGCGCATGCCACAGGCGATCGCGAACGCCATGTCCTGCTGCTCCAGGCCGGCGACGAGTCCGGCGAGGCCTGCGCTGCGCTCGAGGCCGCGTTGCGGCGCGATCGCGACATCGCCGACAGCGATCGATGGGTCGATCGCGGCGGCGATCCCGCCGAACGCTACGAGCGCTGCGGTTGGCGCGTGGTCGAAACGATCAAGCCGATCCTGCAGGCGGCGGCGCATCGGGACGTGCTGCTGCAGGTCGCCTTCGTGGCTTCGGCGGCGACCGCACCGCTGCGCGGGCTCGCCGCGTTGCTGAAGACGGCGGCGTTGGAGTCTCCGAAGTTCCGCGGTCAACTGGTCGAACTCGACGGCGCGGACGACGCCTCGTCGTGGTCCGCGCAACTTGCGGAATGCGCCGGGTTCGCCGCGGCCGGCGGGGTCGGCCTGCGTCGTGCCGAGGGCGCGTGGCAACGTCCGGACAGCGTCGAATTCGCTCCGGCGCGTCTCGAACCGCCGTGGAAAGCCGGCGGCGTCTACCTCATCACCGGCGGCGCCGGTGGCCTGGGGCTCGCGTTCGCGCAGGAGATCCTGACCCGACAGCCGTCCGCGCGCATCGTGCTCGCCGGGCGCTCCGCGCTCCGGCCGACGGCGGCGGAGCGCATCGCGGAGTGGACCGGACGCGGGGCCTCGGTCGCCTACCGTCGGGCCGATCTCGCGCAGCGCGACGAAGTCGATGCGCTGGTCGACTGGATACTCGAATGCCACGGCACCCTCGACGGCGTGCTTCACGCCGCCGCGACGGTCCGCGACGGCTTCCTGCTCAGGAAAACCCACGACGAGTACGCACAGGTCCACGGCGCCAAGGCGCGCGCCGCGGTCAATCTCGACGCCGCCATCGGCGCGAAACCGCTCGATTTCTTCGTCGTGTTCTCGTCCATCGTCGGCGCGACCGGGAATATCGGTCAGTGCGACTATGCCGCCGCCAATGCGTTCCTCGACGAATTCGCCGAGCAGCGCGAAGCGCGCGTGCGTGCGGGTCGTCGTCGTGGACGCAGTCTGTCGATCGCCTGGCCGTGGCTGGCCGACGGTGGTCTGCAGGTGCCGGAAACGACCCGCGAACGATTCCTCGCGATGGGCATGACGCCTCTGGCGACGGCCGACGCGATCGAAGCCTTCCATGCCGCTTTCGCCTGCGATCGCGCCCGCGTCGCGGTGCATGCGCAAGCGCAGGACGTGGACGCCGGCGCGATGGCGCGACCGGCTGCGCAGACGCCGGCGGATGCCCCGCGCGCGCAATCTTCCGCGCCCGCGATCGATCCAGCCGCATTGAAGGCACCGACCAGCGATCGGCTCCGGGAACTGCTCGCCGAGGTCACGAAACGGGATGTCGCATCGATCGATCCCGACGCGCTTCTCGAGCGTTACGGGATCGATTCGTTCATGATCATGCGCTTGAATGCGCGCCTGGACGCAGTGTTCGAGCAGTTGTCGAAGACGCTCTTCTACGAGCACCAGACGCTGACTTCGCTGCGCGACCATCTGGTCGAGCGTCATCCCGAGGCCTGCGCGCGCTGGTCCGGACTGCAGTCGATCGCGCCTTCGCATCCGCCCGCGAGCGCGCCGCGATCGTCCGATGCGCGCGCCGACGCGCCGGCAGCGACGCGCGAGCCGATCGCGATCATCGGCATGAGCGGTCGTTTCGCCGGCGCGCGCGACCTGCGTGCGTTCTGGGAAAACCTGCGCGCCGGGCGGGACAGCATCAGCGAGATTCCGTCCGAGCGCTGGCCGCTCGACGGATTCCACGACCCGGATGTCGACGGCGCGGCCTCCAGAGGCCGCAGTTACGGCAAATGGGGCGGATTCGTCGACGGTTTCGCCGAATTCGACGCCCAGTTCTTCGGCATCGCGCCGCGCGATGCCGAGCAGATGGATCCGCAGGAACGTCTGTTCCTGCAGACCTGCTGGGAGGCGATGGAAGACGCCGGCTACACCCGGGAATCGCTGGGCGCCGCCCACGACCGCCGGGTCGGGGTGTTCGTCGGCGCGACCAAGACCGGTTTCGATCTCTACGGCCCGAAGTTCTGGCAGCGCGGCGAGGCCCTGACCCTGCACACCTCGTTCGCGTCCTTCGCCAACCGGGTGTCGTACGTGCTGAATCTGCAGGGCCCGAGCATGCCCGTCGACACCATGTGCTCGGCGTCGCTGACCGCCCTGCACGAGGCGTCCGAACATCTGCTGCGCGGCGAGTGCGAAGCCGCGTTCTGCGGCGGGGTGAATCTGTATCTTCACCCGTCGAACTATCTGTACATGACCAGCACCCGGATGCTGTCGCCGCGCGGCCGCTGCCGTGCGTTCGGCGCGGGCGCCGACGGTTTCGTGCCGGGCGAGGGCGTCGGGGTGGTCCTGCTGAAGCGGCTGTCGCGGGCGCTGGCCGATCGCGACCCCGTGCATGCGACCATCCTGGCGACCAGCATCAATCACGGCGGCAAGACCAACGGCTACACCGTGCCCAATCCGGTCGCACAGCGCGAACTGGTGTCGGCGGCGCTGGAACGCGCCGGCATCGACGCCGACCGCATCGGGTTCGTCGAAGCGCACGGCACCGGCACCGAGCTCGGCGATCCGATCGAGATCACCGGTCTGACCCAGGCCTTCGAACGACACACCGCGCGCAGGCAATACTGCGCGATCGGATCGGTCAAGACCAATATCGGGCACTGCGAAGGCGCCGCCGGCATGGCCGGCCTGATCAAGATCGTGCTGCAGATGCGCCATGGCGAGCTGGTACCGAGCCTGCATGCGGAGGTGCCCAATCCGCTGATCGATTTCGCGGCGACGCCGTTCTTCGTGCAGCAGTCGCTGACCGCATGGCCGCGGCCGCGGACCGGGGCCGGCGGCTCCGAACGCGAGTCGCCGCGACTCGCCGCCCTGTC
>JBIJAD010000242.1:0-6178 GCA_044345955.1 Lysobacteraceae bacterium | reverse complement strand
CGTAGTCGCGCGGGATCGCGTGCAGGATCTTCTGGTCGGCCGGGATCGCGACCGCCTTCGCCGCCTCCAGCACGCGGTCCAGATCCTGATAGCTGACCTCGCCGTCGCGGATCGGTACGATCCCCGGCGAGTTGCGGCACTGCACGTGATTGCCGGAGATCGAGGCGTAGACCGAGCGGATCTCGCAGCCGGCCATCAGCTCGGCCTCCTCGATCGCGCGCTGGATCGACTGCACGGTCGATTCGATATCGACGACCACGCCGCGCTTCAACCCGCGCGATTCGTGGGTGCCGATGCCGATGACCTCGATCGGGTTGCCCGGGGAGTATTCGCCCACGAGCGCGACCACCTTCGAGGTGCCGATGTCGAGGCCGACGATCAGCGATTTGTCGCCTTTGCGGTTCATGACGGGAAAGCCGGAATGCGGGGGAGAGGAAACGAAACGTTCGCGACCGCTGCACCGCGCGGCGCGACAGCCGGAACGACGGACGGCGCGGGGGATGGCGCCGCAGGCGCGCGCCACACCAGCGCGAAACCGTTGGTGTAGCGCAGGTCGGCGCGGGCCAGCGCACGGCCGTCGCGGGCGAGCTGCGGCATCAGCCGGGCGAAACGCTGCAGGCGCAGCCAGGCGTCGTCGCGGCCGAGCAGCAGTTCGGCATCGTCGGAGAGGGTCATCGACCAACTGCCGCGGGCGTCGATCCGCAGCGCGCGCACATCGACGCCGCTGGCGGCGAACAGCGCGCGCGCTTCGTTGTACAGGCGCATCATCTCGGCGCTGCGCGCCGTCGGGCCGTCGAAGCGCGGCAGTCCGGCCGGCAGCGCGCCACGCGCGGCGATGATCCGACCGCGTTCGGACAATAGCCGGTCCTCGCCCCAGCGCGCGAACGGCCGATGCTCGACCACCGTCACCAGCAGCTTGTCGGGCCACTGCTTGCGCACTTCCGCATGCTCGACCCAGGGCAGACGGGCGACCGCGGCCTGCGCGTCCTGCAGGCGCACCGCGAAGAAGCCGCGCTGCGCGTGCGGATAGACCGCGGCGATGATCTCATGATCGGAGACGCGCTCGAGTTTCGCCGTGACCGTCACGCTGCGCAGCGGCCAGCGCTCGGCGCCGATCCAGCCGCGGATGACCGCGACCACCGGCAGCGCGACCAGCGCCAGCGCGAGCAACCAGGCGACGAGGCGGAGGAAGGCGTTCATCGGCCCGCCGCCTCCGTCACGGTCGTCTCCAGAATCATCCAGCACAGGGTCTCGAAGTCGATCCCGATCCGGCGCGCGGCCTTGGGCACCAGCGAGTGGCTGGTCATGCCCGGCGCGGTGTTCACTTCGATCAACTGGAAGCCGTGGCGGCGATCGCGCATCACGTCGACGCGGCCCCAGCCGCGACAGCCCGCGGCGCGGAACGCTTGCAGGGCGAGGTCGCGGATCGTCGCCTCGTCCTCGCCTTCGAGCCCCGGGCACAGGTACCGGGTATCGTCGGCGATGTACTTGGCGTGATAGTCGTACCACTCGCCGGCCGGCACGATCCGGATCGACGGCAGCGCGATGTCGCCGAAGATGCCGACCGTGAATTCGTCGCCCTGCACCATCTGCTCCATCAGCAGCTCGCCGGCGTAACCGGCCGCGAACGCCTCGGCGGCGTCGAGATCGCTTTCGGCGAGGATCCGGAACACGCCTACGCTGGAACCTTCGCAGGACGGCTTGACGAACACCGGCAGACCGAGCGTACGCGCGGCATCGCGCAGGCCATCGCCGCGGCCGATGCGCACGAACTTCGGCGTCGGCAGACCCTCGCTCATCCACACCTGCTTGGTGCGGATCTTGTCCATGGTCAACGCGCTGCCCAGCACACCGGAACCGGTGTAGGGCACCCCCAGCGCCTCCAGCGCACCCTGCAGCACGCCGTCTTCGCCGCCGCCGCGATTGCCGTGGAGGATGTTGAAGACGCGATCGAACCTGCCGGCCATCAAGGCTTCGATCAGCGCCGGAATGCCGTCGACCGCGTGCGCATCGACGCCGCGCGCGCGCAGCGCTTCGAGCACGTTGCGGCCGGAGTCGAGCGAAACCTCGCGTTCGGCGCTGGTGCCGCCCATCAGCACGGCGACGCGGCCGAACACCGCCGGGTCGGCGAAACGCGGAGCGGGGGCGGAAACGGAAGCGACGTTCACGGGCGGCTTTCCTCTCTGCGGCTGTCCTCGTTGCGGGCGACGAATCCCTGGGTCGCGAGCGCCTGTGCGGCGTGGCCGATGTCGCCGGCGCCCATCAGCAGCAGCAGATCGCCGTCCCGCAGCACGTCCGGCAGCACGCCGGCCAGATCGCCGGCGCCGCCGACCACGACCGGGTCGATCCGGCCACGGGCGCGGATCGAGCGCGCCAGCGCACGCGCGTCGGCGCCGGCGATCGGCGCCTCGCCGGCGGGATAGACCTCGGTCAGCACCAGCGCGTCGACGTCGGAGAGCACCGCGGCGAAGTCATCGAACAGATCGCGGGTGCGGCTGTAGCGATGCGGCTGGAACGCGACCACCAGACGCCGGTCCGGCCAGCCGCCGCGCGCGGCCTGGAACACCGCTTCCAGTTCCTTCGGGTGATGGCCGTAATCGTCGACCAGTTGCACCTTCGCGCCCTGCGGCGTGACCAGTTCGGCGAGCAGATTGAAACGGCGCCCGATTCCGGCGAATTTCTCCAGCGCGCGCGCGATCGCCTCCGGCGCCACACCGAGCTGCCAGGCGATGGTCGCCGCAGCGAGCGCGTTCTGGACATTGTGGCGGCCGGGCAGCGCCAGCGTCACCGGCGTGCGCGTGGCGTCGGGCAGGCAGAGCGTGAAGCGCATCGTCGCGCCGTGCTGGGATACGTCCTCGGCGCGCACGTCGGCGCCGGGATCGAAACCGTAGGTGATGACGTGGCGCGGGGTATCGGCGGCGAGCATCGCGACCTCCGGGTCGTCGATGCACAACACCGCCAGGCCGTAGAACGGCAGCCGGTGCAGGAATTCGGAGAACGCGGCCTGCACCTTCGCGAAGTCGCCGTCGTAGTTTTCCAGATGATCGGCGTCGATGTTGGTCACCACCGCGATCGAGGGATTCAGGCGCAGGAAGCTGCCGTCGCTTTCGTCGGCCTCGGCCACCAGCCAGTCGCCGCTGCCCAGCCGCGCGTTTGCGCCGGCAGCGAGCAACTGGCCGCCGATCACGAAAGTCGGATCCAGCCCGCCCTCGCCGAGCACGCTGGCGCAAAGCGAAGTGGTGGTGGTCTTGCCGTGGGTGCCGGCGATCGCGATGCCGCGACGGAAGCGCATCAGTTCGGCCAGCATCTCCGCACGCGGGACCACCGGGATGCGCTGCGCGCGCGCTTCCATCCATTCGGGATTGTCGCGGCGGATCGCGCTGGACACGACCACGCAGTCGGCGCCGAGCACGTTCGCCGCGGCGTGGCCGCGGTACACGGTGGCGCCGAGCGCGGCCAGCCGGCGGGTGGTGGCGTTGTCGGCATTGTCCGAACCGGAGACCTGATAGCCCAGCGTGCACAGCACCTCGGCGATGCCGCTCATGCCGACGCCGCCGATGCCGACGAAATGCACGCGCGGGAAGGCCTTGGACAGGTCCTGGGTGTCGAGCAGCCGGCGGATCATGCGCGGGCCTCCTTCAGTACGGCGTCGGCGACGCGCTCGGCGGCGTCGATGCGGGCGAGCGAACGCGCGGCCTCGGCCATGAACAGGCGCTTGCCCGGATCGAGCACGAGATCGCGCAGTTCCATCGCGAGTTTGTCGGCGAGTTCGCCGTCCTGCTTGAGCAGCACGCCGGCGCGACGCTGCACCACGTACTGCGCGTTCCTGGTCTGATGGTCGTCGACCGCGGTCGGCAGCGGCACCAGCACGCTGCCGACGCCGGCGGCGCACAGCTCGGCGATGGTCAGCGCACCGGCGCGGCAGACCACCAGATCGGCCCAAGCGTAGGCCGCGGCCATGTCGGCGATGAACGGTTCGATCGAGACGTCGATCGCGCCTTCGATGCCGGCGGCGGCGTAGGCGTCCGTCGTTTCGGCATGCAGCTTTTCGCCGCACTGATGACGCACCGCGATGGCCGCGCCCTGCAACCGGCGCAGCGCCTGCGGCACCGCGGCGTTGAGTGCGCGCGCGCCCTGACTGCCGCCGAGCACCAGCAGATGCAGGCGGTCGTCGCCGCGCTGCGCGAAACGCTCGGCCGGCGGCGCGACCCCGGCGATCACTTCGCGCACCGGATTGCCGACCAGGGTTTCGCGGCCGGGGAATGCGTCAGGGAACCCGACCAGCACCGCGCGCGCGAACCGCGACAGCACCCGGTTGGTGAAGCCCGGCGCGCGGTTCTGTTCGTGCACCAGCAGCGGCACCCGCGCCAGCACTGCGGCGATACCGCCGGGACCGGCCGCGAAACCACCGAAACTGATCACCGCGCGCGGCCGATGCCGGGCGAGGACCGTCGCCGCCGCGCGGATCGCCGAGAGCACGCGCAGCGGCGCGCGCAGCAACGCGCCGACGCCCTTGCCGCGCACGCCGGAGATCGCAATGGTCTCGATCGCGATGTCGTGCTGCGGCACCAGCCGGGTTTCCATGCCGCCCTCGGCGCCCAGCCACAGCACCGGCACACCGCGCGCGCGCAGCGCCGCGGCGACCGCGAGGCCGGGGAAGATGTGGCCGCCGGTGCCGCCGGCGAGGATCAGCACAGGAGCTGCGGTCGCGCTCATGCGCTCCTCCCGAAGCTCGGTTCGACCCGGTCGCGCAGACGGCTGGTGCCGCGCACGGTGTTGCCCAGCGCAGGCGCGGTGGCCGCGACCACCGGCTGCGCGGTCGCCGGCGCGCCCGCGGCCGGCGCACGCGCCGCTTCGCCGCGCAGGCGCACGACCTGGCGCTCGGCGCGATCCAGTTCGTAGGAAATGCGCAGCAGCAGGCCGAGCGCGGCACAGGTGCCGAGGATGCTGGAACCACCGTAGGAAATCAGCGGCAGCGTCAGGCCCTTGGTCGGCAGCAGGCCGAGATTCACGCCGATCGAGACGAAGCTCTGCAGACCCATCCACAGCGCGATGCCGAAAGCGCAGTAGCCGGCGAAGTGGCGGCGCATCTCCACGCACTTGAGCCCGATCCACAGCGCGCGCCCGACCAGCAGCGCGAACAGGCCGATCACCACACACACGCCGACGAAGCCCAGTTCCTCGGCGATCACCGCGAGGATGAAGTCGGTATGCGCTTCCGGCAGATACGACAGCTTCTGCACCGACGCGCCGAGGCCGACGCCGAACCATTCGCCGCGGCCGATCGCCATCAGCGCGTTGGTCAACTGGTAGCCGCTGCCGAACGGATCGGACCACGGGTCCCAGAACGAGGTGAAGCGGCGCCAGCGGTAGGGCTCGGCGATGGCGATCGCGGCAAGGAGCGGCAGGCCGACCAGCACCGGGCCGAACATCCGCGGCAGATGCACGCCGCCCAGCACCAGCATGCCGGCGGTGATCGCCAGGATCAGCGACAACGAACCGAAATCCGGCTGCACGATCAGCAGCGCCACCAGCGCGATCGCCACGCCCAGCGGCTTGAGCATCGCCACCCAGGTCGCGTTGACCTCGTCGCGGAAGCGCACCAGATAGCTGGCGAGCCAGACGATGTACATCAGCTTCACCGCCTCGACCGCCTGGAAGGTGGTGATGCCGAAATTGAGCCAGCGACGCGCGCCGTTGACGGTCTTGCCGATCCCGGGCACGAACACCAGCAGCAGCAGCACGAAGCACATGACCAGCAGCAGCCGGTCGCACTGCTCGATGCTCTTGAGCTCGGCGCGCATCACCCAGGCCGCGGCGACCGCACCCATGGCGAGGAAGACCAGATGTTTGACCAGGAAGTAGTACGGGCCGACGTCCAGGCTCTCGCCGACCGCGATCGAGCTGGAGGCGACCATCACCACGCCGATGCACGCGAGCGCCAACGACGCGGCCAGCAGCCACGGGTCGTAGCGGCCGGGCAGCGCGTCCAGGCGGGTCGCCTGCTGCCCGAAACCGAACCGCCGGAGCGAAAGCGCGTTCGCCATCAGCGCACCTTCAACGTGGCCAGACCGACGAGAACGAGGATCACCGAGATGATCCAGAAGCGCACGATCACGCGCGGCTCGGGCCAGCCCTTCAGTTCGAAGTGGTGGTGGATCGGCGCCATCCGGAAGAC
>JBIJAD010000240.1:0-6212 GCA_044345955.1 Lysobacteraceae bacterium | reverse complement strand
GGACGCCTCGGCGGAACGGCCCTGCGCGCGCAGAGCGGCAGCGATGCGCTGACGGAAAGCCGAAAAGCCTGCATCCACGGCCGCGCGGATCTCCGGGTCCTGCGGCGTGGACTCCAGCGCCACCGTCGCCAGGGGGCAGCCGGCCGCGTAGCCGCTCTCTTCGAGCTTGCGCTCGCCGCCCGCCAGCCAGCCTTCCAGCACCGCGATCAGCGGCTGCCCCGAGGCCAGCATGGCGTCGAGCTGAGCGCAGAGTCGGCGCACCGATTCCTCGATCGCCGCCACCGCCAGCGCGGTCTTGCCGCCGGGGAAGTGGTGGTAGAGCACGCCCTTGGGCGCGCCGGCCTCGGCCAACAGCTCGTTCAGCCCGATCCCGTGAAGCCCGCGCCGGCGCAGCGCCTCCCGCATCGCGGCGATCAGACGTTGGCGGGTATCGGGGCGCTCGGTGTCGCGGGCATTCGTCATGCCCCGAAATCTATAGACCGGTCGGTCCAGTGGTCAAGTGCCGGTCGTCGGGTCAGGTCGGCGCCGGGGACACCGGCAGCGGCGGTGCCCCGCGGCCGCGCAGCGACCCGGCGATCCGGCGGAATTCGGCCTCGATCCGGGCCTGGCCGTAGCGGGCCTCCAGGCGGCGGACGATGAAATGGCCGCGGGCCATGTCCTGGAAGTGATCGGTGAACAGAGCGTTGATCGTGGCCCCGCCGGCGGCGCCGATCACCGGCACCATCTGCGCGGCGGCCTTCTCGGTGAAGACCACGCCCAGGCGGGCGGCGACGGCTTCGACCAGTTTCGCCAGCAGCGCGCCGGCCTCGCCCGCGCCCAGCGAGCGCAGGACGATGCGCTGCCCGGCATGCTCGGCGCCGCGACGCGCGGCATGCGCGATCAGTGCGGCGCCGGCCGCCTTCGCGACCTCCTCGATCATCGCCCGCGCCGCGTAGTAGCCGGTTTCGGCAGCGTCATCGGCGCTGCTGCTGCCGCCCATCGAGAACACCGCGATGCAATCCTGCTGAGTCCGCGGGTCGGCGATCGAAAAACCTTCGCTGCGCGCCACGTCGGCGATCGCGCGCATCATCAGCGTGGTCGTCACCGGGATCTCGACCAGCAGCCCGGTCCAGCCGAAGAAGCCGCCGGCAGCGCCAGTGACGGCGGTGGCGGCCTTGTGCAGCCGGGTCGACGCCGCACGTTCCGGGACGTCGTCCATCTTCCACAGCGCCACCCGCACCGCACGCCCGAGCGCGGCCTCGACCGCGTTGCGGATCCGCCTGGCGGCGCCTGCAGGCAACCTCGCCATCGCCCGCTCCAGCGGCGAGCCGACCAGCGCGGTCAGGCGCACGGTCAGCGAGGGCGTGGTCAGCAGCGCGACCGCACGTTCGAGATCGCGCAGCGCATCCGCGTCGAGCGCAGCGCTCGACGGAACCGGCAATCCGGCGTCTTCTGCAACAGGCAAGGTTCCGGACACCGGCGGCGCCTCGGCTCAGCCCGCCTGCCGCGCCGCGGACAACACCGCGCCATCGCGCATCAGCGCCAGCATCGCGGCGATGTCCGTGTCGAGCGCGCGATCGCGATCGAGGAACGGTACCCGCTCGCGGATCGCCGCATGCGCGGCGGCGACGGCGCCACCGGGGTGGAAAGGCTCGGCGGCGGACAGTTCGGCGCGCAAGGCCTCGACCTCGGCCAGGAACCCGTCGTGACCGACGGCGCCCGGCAGCGGGCCGCCCTGCACTTTCGTCGCGAACGTGGCGGCATCGGCGCGGTCGGCCAGATCGCGCGCGGCGTTGATCATGTCGCGACGCAGATCCAGCGCCTGTGCCGCGGTCATCAGCTCCAGCCCCAGCACCTTGCCCAGGTCTTCGACCATCGCCAGCACGTGGCGCGCCTCGTTGGCGCCCATCGACACGTGGTCCTCGGCGTTGGCGCTGGTCGGTATCGAATACACCGAGGCCGGATGCGCGCGGCTCGCCAGATCGTTGACGATCGCCGCGGCGGTGTACTGCACGATCATGAAGCCCGATTCGGTCGCATCCTCGTTGCCGATCAGGAACGGCGGCAGGCCATCGCTGGTCGCGGGATCGACAAGCTTGTTGAGACGGCGTTCGCTGATCGACGCCAGCACCGGAATGGCCGCCTTGACGTAGCTCATCGCCAGCGCCAGCGGCATGCCGTGGAAATGGCCGGCGGAAATGACCTGTTGCTCGACGTGCGCAGCGCGCGCATCGGGGAACACCAGCGGGTTGTCGGTCACCGCGTTCAGTTCGATGTCCAGCACCCGTCGCGCCTGCGCCAGCGCATCGCGCACCGCACCGTGCACCTGCGGCGCGCAGCGGAGCGAGTAACTGTCCTGCGGCTGATGCTTCTTGCCGCCGCGGAACGGCTTGAAACGACGATAGAACTTCTCGCGCCCGTGGCGCTGGTCGGCCGGCACCCAGTCCCAGCCGATGTCGAAACTCAGTGCCTGCGACTGCGGGGTATCCCAGCTCTTCGGCAGCCATGGCCGGAACTTCGGCACCAGATGGTAGGCGATGTCGGCGAGCGTGGAGCCGCCGAGCAGACCTCGGAGATTCGCCGCCGATTCGATCTGGCCCGGATGCGGACGCAGCGCGTGCACTTCATCGGCGAAGGCGCCGAGACGGCCGGCGAAGGCATCGACGGTCATCGCCGCGGCCAGATCGGCGGTATCCAGCAGTTCCTCCAGGCGGTGCATCGCGAGCACGCCGCAGGCCAGCATCTGCGCGGTACCGTTGTTGAGCGCGAGACCTTCCTTGTAGGACAGTTCGACCGCCGTCAGCCCCGCGCGGCGCAATGCCTCCGCGCCGGGCAGACGCTCGCCGTCGAAGAAGGCTTCGCCGCCGCCGAGCAGCACGATCGCCAGATGCGACAGCGGCGCGAGATCGCCGCTGGCGCCGACCGAACCCAGTTGCGGCACGACCGGCACCACGCCGGCGTTGAGCATCGCCGCCAGCCCCTGCAGGGTTTCCACGCGCACGCCGGAATGACCGCGCAGCAGGGTGTTGATGCGGATGCAGAGCATCGCCCGCACCACTTCCGGCGCGAACGGGTCGCCCACGCAGACCGCGTGCGAGATGATCAGGTTGCGCTGCAGTTCTGCGTGCAGCGAACGCCCCGACGGCGTTGCGCCGGGGAGTTCATCGCGCAGCGGATGCGCGCCGAGCAGCTTGTCCGCGTTGCTGCCGAAGCCGGTCGACACGCCGTAGATCGGTTCCTCGCGGCGCACCTGTTCGGCGAGGAAGCCGGCGGCATGCGCGACATTGCGCAACGCGCCCTCGTCCAGCATCACCTGCGCGCCGTAGGCGACCTCGACCAGACGGTCGCGGGTCAGCGAGCGGCCGTCGAGACGGATCGGCTTCATCCCTGCCCCCCGGCCTTCGGCAGCGCGCGCCACTGTTCGCGTTCGACCAGCAGGGTGCGCGCCAGATCGGTCTCGGCCACCTCGAACTGTTCGCCGCGGCGCAGATCCTTCACCGCCACCGCGCCGCGCGCGGCCTCGTCCTCGCCGCGGATCACCACGAAGCGGATCCCGGCGCGATCGGCGTACTGCATCTGCTTCGCGAACTTGCGCGGCTCCAGTTGGGTTTCGACATTGAGCCCGGCGGCGCGCAGCTTCTGCGACAGCGACAGCGCATGTTCGAGGCCGGCGTCTTCCATCAGCGAGACCAGCACATCGACCGAGCTGTCGGCGGTCTCGATCAACCCCGCCTCGCGCAACTGCCAGAACAACCGGGTCAGGCCGATCGAGATGCCCACGCCGGGCAGCTTCGATTTCGTGTAGTGGCTGGCGAGATTGTCGTAGCGGCCGCCGGAGCAGATCGAACCGATCTCCGGGTTCGCGTTCAGCGTGGTTTCGTAGACGATGCCGGTGTAGTAGTCGAGGCCGCGCGCGATCGACAGATTCAGCGCGAATCGACTGTCGGCCACGCCCAGCGCGCGCAACTGGCGCAGCACTTCGCGCAGTTCCGTGCGGCCTTCCTCGAACAGCGGCGTGCCGCTGCCGAGCGCGTCGAGCGCGGCCTGCGCGGCGTCGTGACCGATCGCGCGCACCCGCGAGAACGCCAGCAGCGCGTCCGCGACCTCCGCGCCGAGTCCGAATTCCGCGCCGATCAGGGTCTCGCGCACCGCCGCCTCGCCGCGCTTGTCGAGCTTGTCGATCTCGCGCAGCACCGCGAACTGGCGTTCGCCCTCGGCGATGCCCTGGCCCTCGAAGAAGCCGCGCAGCAGCTTGCGGTGATTGAACTGGATGGTGAATTCGCCGATCGCCAGCGCCTCGAACACCGAGGCGATCACCGCCGGCAGCTCGGCGTCGTAGCGCGAGGACAGCGCATCCTTGCCGATCACGTCGATGTCGCACTGGTAGAACTCGCGGAACCGCCCGCGCTGGGCACGTTCGCCGCGATACACCCGCTGCATCTGGTAGCGGCGGAACGGGAACACCAGATCGTGCTCGTGCTCGGCCACGTAGCGCGCCAGCGGCACGGTCAGATCGAAGCGCAGGGCCAGCTCGGGGATATAACGAACAAGGGGCTGGCCGACACGATCGCCTACCCTGAACGGGGCAGCATGAGTTTCAGCAGCTTTGGCCTGCTGATTGTCCAGCGCGCCGGTGGACTGCACGAAATACACCTGACGCTCGGTCTCGCCGCCGGACTTGGTCAGCAGCACCTCGGACAGCTCCATCACCGGGGTTTCGACCGGCAGGAACCCGTACCGCTCGAAGGTGCGGCGGATGGTGTCCAGCATGCGCTGGAAGGCGATCTGGTCCCGCGGAAGCAGTTCGAGGACGCCGGGCGGGGTACGCGGCTTGATCAAGGGGAACTCCGGAGCATGACGCTGAGACCCCCAGTTTACCGGCTGCCCGGCCCCGCAACCGGCCCCACAGGCCCCTGCCCCGCCGCCAAGGCCCCGGAAAGCCCCGGGCTTGCCGAACCGGGGCCCGGGTCCTTAGAATATGCGGCTCGCATGTCGGGGTGTAGCTCAGTCTGGTAGAGCGCTACGTTCGGGACGTAGAGGTCGCAGGTTCGAATCCTGTCTCCCCGACCAATGTTTTTCGCGAAAAAGCCGCCCGCCAAGGCGGCTTTTTCGTTTGTCCGCATCCCCGTGATGCGGTCACGGCATCAGGGCATTACCTGCGGGGGCCGAATCTCGACCTGAGCCCATAAAATCAATTACTTAATTTAAAAAAGACCAGCTTAGCGTCGACATATTCGCGAGTGCCGCGCAAGTAGGTAGTAACCCGTCAAGTCTTGACCGCTCACGATAGTGATCCACACTGGCAAGACACACGGTCTCCTAGGGCATTCTCATGCCGGAAGCTAGGTCAAACGAGACAGGTCAAATGGCCACAAACCGATATTCCCCAAGCCATTCAGCAGTGACGGCCGTGCTCAAAGGACGGATTTACGCGCTTGGACTGCAGTGACCTGATGCACGTTAGGCAAGCAAGTAGGATCGGGCATGATACCTGCTTTTTTTGGTCGACCACATGCATCAGATTAGAAGCTATCTCAAAATCGAAATTTGACGAAAACTTCTGCAAAATAGCCGGATGGTGAAGATTTCAGACGCGCACTGGGACCGGATCAGGCATCACTTTCCGGAGGAGAACATCCCCGATGAGCGACCGGGCCGCAAGCCGGTCGCCGGCACGCAGGGTGCTGGATGCAGTGCTGTGGGTGCTCAAGTCCGGGGCGCAGTGGTGCATGCTTCCGCAGTCATATCCGAACTACAAGACGGTGCATCGCCGGCTCCAGACGTGGGCACAGCAGGAAGTGTTGCGCGGGATTCTGGTCGATCTGGCGAAAGAGCTGCGGGATCAGGATCTTCTCGACACGTCCGAGTGCTACATCGATGCGACGTTCGCGAATGGGCGTGGCGGTAGGCTGGAGATCGGCAACACAAAGTGCGGAAAAGGCGTGAAAATCATGGCGATCGTGGATCGCGCGGGCTTGCCGCTGTCGGTGAGCACGCATGCGGCAAATCATCATGAGGTGAAGTTGGTGCAATTGAGCTTCGACTTCTACATGATCGAGGCGATGCCGGAAGTGCTGATTGGCGACCGGGCATACGACAGTGATGATCTTGACGACGATCTTCGAGGCAGGGGCGTCAAGATGGTCTCGCCACATCGGAAGAACAGGAAGAAGCCGAAGACGCAGGACGGGCGGGAGTTGCGACGATACAAGCGGCGCTGGATCGTGGAGCGG
>JBIJAD010000239.1:0-6255 GCA_044345955.1 Lysobacteraceae bacterium | reverse complement strand
CAAGGTCGCGACCGCGGTCGAGCTGCGCTTCGACGTGGCCGGTTCCGCCGTGCTGTCCGAGCCGGTGCGCGAGCGCCTGCTCGCGCGCCGCGACCGGCGCATGACCGCCGAGGGCGTGCTGGTCATCAATGCGCAGCGCTACCGCACCCAGGAGCGCAACCGCGAGGACGCCCGCGCCCGTCTGGCCGCCTTCGTCGCCACCGGGCTGAAGGCGCCCACGCCGCGGATCGCGACCAAGCCTTCGCGGGCCGCCAAGCAGCGGCGGCTGGACGAGAAGCGCCAGCGCAGCGGGGTCAAGCGCGAGCGTCGGCGCAAGGACTGGGACTGATGGCATCGCCGGCGCTTCCCGACCAGACCCATCATCCGGTGTTGCCGCTGCCGCCGAACGTGCCGAAGACCCGGCCGCGGCGGTTTCCGCGCTGGCTCGGGCGCACGATCCTGCGCCTCGGCGGCTGGCGCATGGTCGGCCGCATTCCCGATCTGCCCAAGGCGGTGCTGATCGGCGCCCCGCATTCCTCAAACTGGGACGGCATCTGGGGCTTCGCCGCCAAGGTCGCGCTGGGTCTGGACATCCGCATCTTCGCCAAGCACCAGTTGTTCTGGTGGCCGCTGGGGATCCTGCTGCGGCGGTTGGGGGTGATCGAGGTCAACCGTGGCGACGCCCGCGGCCTGATCGAACAGATGCACGATCGCTTCAACCGCGAAGAGCGGTTCTGGCTGGGGATCGCGCCCGAGGGCACGCGCAAGCGGGTCGAACGCTGGAAGCCGGGCTTCTGGAAGATCGCCAAGGCCGCCGGGGTGCCGGTGGTGCCGGCGTATTTCCACTATCCCGAGAAGATCATCGGCATCGGCGAGGTGTTCCACCTCGGCGACGACATGGACGCGGACATCGCCCGCATCCGCGCCTGGTACGCCCCGTGGCGGGGCAAGAATCGCGGGGTCTGACGCCCGCATGAGGACGAGCGACATGCGCTTTCGGGACGGACTCGGTGTTCTCGTGCGATCGTTTTCGCGATCCCGGGGAATGGTCCTGGGTCTGTGCCTGCTGTGGCCGTTGGGCGTCGCTGCCGCTCCGGCGACGCAGCCGGGCGCGGAAACGATCATCGTCGACAACGCCTTCACCGCGCTGCGGCCGGCGATTCTCCGGCAGCCCTACCAGCGGATGCTCGACGAAGGCGAGCGGCCATTCTGGACCGATCCCCGACCCGACGGTCCCAGGCTCGAATTCGACACGCCGCGCATCAACTTCGGCCGCGATGTGCTGTGGGTCGATCCGGCCGCGCTCGGCAACGTCGAGGCGGCGCGGGCCGAGCGTCTCGGCGCGGTGGTGGCGATCGTCACGCCCGAGCGCATGCAGACCGTGATCCGCGAGGCCGCGGAGCGCGCGGGCGACGGTCCGGAGGCGCGCGTCATCTTCGCGCGTGAGGCGGGCAAGGCCCAGGTCGCACAGGTGCTGGGCGATCGCGACAGCGGCCACGCGATGGTCGTCCAGAGGCCCGTCTTCGCCTCCTTCCTCGTGGATCCGGGCGCGATGCTGATGAGTTGGGACGACCGTCAGATCCTGATCACCCTGCGGGTCCAGCGCTTCCGCAAGATCCGCGGCGACAAGCTGTCGATCCGCGATCTCGGTCCGCTGACCGCCTACCACTATGTCGGCCCGCCGGTGCCCGACGGGGTCGACCCGGTGATGTACTGGACCGCCAACGACGGCGAGCGGCTGCTCGCCGCGCTGCGCACCGGCTACGAGCGGATCATCCGCGCCGCGCGCTCGCCTGTGCCCAAGGACATCGAGCGCAATCGGGCTGCGGTCACCCCGGTCACGGTCGGTGGCGTACTGCAGCGGTTCCCGGGGGTGCTGGTGGACGAGGACGCGCACGTCGTGCGACTCGCGCTGGGCAAAGCCGAATTCCTGCTGGTCGACACGGGCATCCGGGACTGAGCGCGGGTCCCGTCGCCGCCGCGATGGACTCCCCCCGCGCATCCCGTATCCTGATGGGGTCCATCCACCCCGGGGAGCGTATGGCCACACTGAAGAAGATTCTGGAAGCGGCGCGCCTGATCGAGCCGGTCGCCCCGCCGCCCGCGGACGCGGGCAGCGGCGACGCCGACATCGACGCGATCATCCGCCGCGCCGCCCGGGCCGAATCTTCGGCGTCGTCTTCCGCCTCCTCCGCGCCGCAGCCGATGCCGTCGGCCGCCCCGGCCGCGCCCCAGGCGCCGGCCGGGGTCGAGGAAGGCCTGGCCTTCGCCGACATCTACGCCCGCCAGGGGCTGAGCGAGGCCGGCTTCCCGGTCGAGCGCCTGCTCAAGCTGGTCGAGGGCCTGCGCACGCTGGACCCGGCCACCCGCCGCGCCGCGATCATGGCCATGGATATCGCCGACGAGACCTGGTCGATGGAGCAGGTGCTGGCCGACGCCGACGCCAAGGTCGCCGCCCTGCGCGGCCATCAGCGCCAGTTGCAGGGCACGGCCGACGCGATCGTGCACGCCAACCGCGAACGGATCGTGGCGCTGGAGACCAGCCGCGACGGCCGCGTCGCCGAGCTGCGGCAGCAGATCGCCGCGCTGGAGGCGCAGATCCAGGACGCGATCGGCACCACCGCCGCCGACGTCGCCAAGCTGCATTCCGAATCCGAGGCCAACAAGGCTGCGCTGCTGCGCGAAACCCAGCGCATCGACGCGCACATCCTCAATCTCGACGAACTCACCGCCCAGTTCCGGGCGCAGGGTCAATGACCCTGCCGGGCGCCGATTTCCGTTCTTCTGCCATTGCGCGCCGCGCTTCGTGCGCGGTCCCCGCATTCCGTCTTCCCCTGCCGTAAGGAGTCCCTCATGGCCGTCAAGCTCACCCCGTTCGCGAAGCTGCTGATCGGCGCGATCGTCATCGTCGGTTCCGGCTCGGTGCTGTGGCACCTGTACAAGAACCGCAAGGCCGAGGGCGGCGATGAGACCGCCCAGACCGCCGAAGCCCGCACCGACGGCAAGACCAGGTCCGCCGCCGCCTACTCCGGCAAGGGCGACGGTCCGCTGGGTTCGGCCGGCAATCCGCTGAAGGTGAGCATCGTCAGCTTCCACGGCTACGCGCCGGCGCTGGTCGCCAACGGCAACAGCCTCAAGACCCGGTCCGGTTCGATCTTCGACAAGGAAGGGCTCAACGTCGAGTTCGTGATCCAGGACGACATCCCGACCATCTCGACCGTGTTCGAGGCCGGCACCGCGCAGTGCATCTGGCGCACCTCCGACTTCTGGGCCCAGGAACAGCCCAACCTGCGCAACAGCGGCCACGACGCCAAGGCGGTGATGATCGTCGACAACACCCGCGGCGCCGACGCGATCATCGCCAAGGACCCCGCGATCCGCACCGTCGAGGACCTCGCCGGGCGCAAGGTCGCGATGCTGCAGTTCACGCCCTCGCACGGCATGACCATCGACGCGGTCGAGAACTCCTCGCTATCGGCGCGCAAGAAGCAGAGCATCGACTACGTCTTCATCAGCGCCGAGGATGGCCTCGGCGGCGTGCGCGCCGCGCTGGAGTCCGGCGCCGTCGACGCCGCGGTGCTGTGGGATCCCGATCTCTCGCTCGCGCTGCGTTCGACCAAGGGCCGCGTGGTCTACTCCACCCGCACCGCCTCGAACCTGATCTTCGACGTGATCGTCTGCGACCAGCGCGTGCTCGACGACGCCCAGGGCCGTGCCGCGGTGCAGAAGCTGGTCAACGGCTGGATGAAGGGCGTGGACGCGGCCAAGGCCGATCCGGACAGCGCGGTCGATGCCCTGGTCGAGACCAAGGAATTCTTCGCCCTGCTCGCCAAGGACGAGGGCAAGCCGTTCGTGCGCGGGCTGTTCGACAACCTGCTGTGGACCGGCGTCGCCGACAACGCGCGAATCCTCGGACTGGCCGGCGGCACCAATCACTACAACCGCGTGTATCAGCGCTTCGACCAGATCTATCGCGCCGCCGGCGCGCTGGCCAATCCGAAATCGCCGGTCATCGATCCCGACGACAGCTTCGACACGAGCTTCATCCGCAACCTCTACCAGGCCAGCACCGCGGCCCAGACCGAGGCGAAGAAGACCGAAGTCTTCACCGAAGCCGCGCGCGAGGAAGCGGTGCAGGCGGCGCCGGCCGAAGTGACCAAGCCGGTCACCGTCAGCTTCGCCAGTGGCCAGTCCGCCCTGACCAAACGCGCCGAACGCACCATCGACACCGAAATGGTGCCGTTCATCGAGAACAACGGCACCGCCTACTTCGAGATCAGCGGCAACACCGACAGCACCGGCAACGCCGCAATCAACAACCGGCTGTCGCAGGCCCGCGCCGAAGCGGTGGTCGACTATCTGGTCAAGCAGTGGGAGTTCCCGCGCGAACGCTTCAAGATCGTCGGCAACGGCTCGTCGCGCCCGCTGTGCAACGAAACCGCGCCGGAAGCCGAAGGCCTGAGCCTCGACGCCTGCCGTGAGGCCAACCGCTCCACCCGCATCGCCGTGTTCGGCGGAGCGCGCTGACGATGGCCAATCCGTGGAATCCGTATGCCGTGCTGCCCGCGCGCCTGCGCCGGCAGCTCGGCATCGGCGGAGTGGTGCTGCTGCTGCTGGTCTGGTGGGGCCTGAGCGCGACCGGCTGGATCAGCCCGAACAAGCTGCCGTCGCCGATCTCGGTCGCGAAGGCGATGGCCTATCTCGCCTGGCACGACGGCCGCAGCCTGCTGTTCGACGCCACCCTGTGGTCGACCGGTCGCGTCGTCGCGGCCGGTCTGCTGGTGGTCGCCGTCGGCGTTCCGCTGGGCATCCTGATGGGCGCGGCGCCGAAGTTGAACGCCGCGCTCTCGCCGCTGATCGATCCGTTCCGCTCGGCGCCGGTGGTCGCGCTGCTGCCGATCCTGGTCATGTGGCTGGGCATCGGCGAAGTCATGAAGATCGCCTTCCTGTTCATCGGTGCGGTGGTCTATCTGGTGCCGATGGTGCGCGACGCCGTGCAGGCGGTTCCGCAGAGCTACTGGACCGGCGCCCGCGACCTCGGCGCGACGCCGTGGGAATGCATCCGCCATGCGGTGGTGCCGATCGCGATGCCGCGCATCGCCGATGCGATCATCGTCAGCGTCTCGGTGATGTGGACCTACATCACCGTCGCCGAATACGTCAACGCCGACGTCGGCCTCGGCCAGTTGATCCAGAACGCGCGCCGCTTCAGCGCGATGGACCAGGTGTTCGCCGGGATCATCGTCATCATGGCGCTGGCGCTGCTGACCTATCAGTTGATGCGCCTGGCCAAGCGCCGGCTGTACCCGTGGGAGACCCAGGCATGAGCGAGGCCGCCACCCAGAAAGCCGCGGCGGTCATCGACCTCGATCGCATCGTGCAGGAATACCCGCGCCCCGAAGGCGGCGTGAACCGCGTGGTCGACGAACTGACCCTGCGCTTCCAGGGGCCCAGCATCAACATGCTGCTCGGCCCCTCCGGCTGCGGCAAGAGCACCCTGCTGTACATGATGGGCGGGGTGCGCCCGCAGAACACCAACATGCCCACCAGCGGCACGATCAGCGTCGACGGCGAGCCCTGCCACGACGCCCACGACGACGCGGTGATGGTGTTCCAGCGTTACGCCAATCGCCCTGATCTCACCGTCTACGACAATGTCGCGTTCCCGTTCCGGTTGAAACTCTGGCGCGACCGGGTGTCGCCGCAGCAGCAGCGCGAGATCGTGATGCGCATGCTCGAAGCGGTCGGTCTGGCCGACAAGGCCAAGCTGCGCCCGAGCCAACTCTCCGGCGGCCAGAACCAGCGCATCGCGCTCGCCCGCGCGCTGGTGCTCAAGCCGCGCATCCTGCTGATGGACGAACCCTTCGGCGCGCTCGACGCGCAGACCCGCGAGGAGATGCAGAAACTGCTGGTGCGGCTGTACGTGGAGTATCCCTGTCTGATCGTGTTCGTCACCCACGACGTGACCGAAGCGCTGCTGCTGGGTGATCGCGTGGTGGTGCTCTCGACCCAGCCGGCGCGGATCGCCGACGATTTCGAGATCGCCGCACCCAAGCCGCGCGACAGTGGCTGGCTGCGCATGCCCGAGGCGATGGCGCTGGAGCAGCGCATCCTCAGCCGCCTGCACCAGACCTCCGGTCGCGGCAACATGCGCGTGACCGTATGAGAGCCTGTTCATGATCTCTCCATCACTCGCGTTGTGCCGCAGCGGCCGGCTGGGTGTCGGGCGTCGCGCAGTGCTTGACTGGTGGTCAAGTCAAGCGGCGCACGGCGGCC
>JBIJAD010000237.1:0-6296 GCA_044345955.1 Lysobacteraceae bacterium | reverse complement strand
CAGGCGATGGACGGTGTAGGCATCGTAGCCGCCGTGCAGATCGTCCAGCCCGAAGAACGCGGCGATCGCGTCGAATCGTTGCTGCGGGATCGGCAGCCGCTCCGCGGCCAGCCGCTGCAGCAGCGCCTGCGCGACCACCGCCTTGCGCTGCAGCGACCACAGCCCAGGTTGCGCCTGCAGCCACCGGCGCAGATCCTCGGCCCCGCTGTGTACGGCCCGATCGATGCAGGCGTCGAGAAACCCCGCGAGATCCAGCGGCGCATCCGTCTCGTCTGTGGCGGAGCGGGCCGGTGCCAGCGGGCGATCTTCCTGGGTGCGTTCGAGCAGGGCCTCGGCGCGCTGCAGGCCCTGCTGCCGATGCCGCAACTGCGGCTGCAGCGACGGCTCGGGCCCGATCTCCGCTGTCGCCTGTGCCTCTGTCGTCTCGTGCAGGTGTGCTTCCGCATCCCATGCCGCGACCTCGTCGCGCCCGGAGCGCACCCAGACCAGCGCCGCCTGATAGGCCTCGTGCAGTTGCTGGAACCCCTCCGGGTCGCTGTCCGGCCGGGTGGTCTTCAGCCGCGCGGCGTAGGCGCGCTTGACCGCGCGCTCGTCGGCGTCGGCATCCAATCCGAGCTGTTCCAGCGCCCAGTGCATCGGTCCGCTCATGCCTTCGTCGCGCATGCGTTCATCCCGCAGGCCCGCGCGCGAAACGGTCGCGCAGCCACAGCCCGAGCGCGATGCCCCACAGACCGATCAGGACCAGCACCGGCATCATCTCGATGGCCAGGAACGTCGGCAGCATCACCGCGAACACCAGCAGCATCACGAGCGTGTGGCGCCTGCCGAAGCCGGAGAGCAGGGACTGGATGTGCGGGAAACGGGCGAAGACCGGCCCCCGCCGGCCGCGATAGCGGGCCACCGCGACGCCCGCCGCGATTCCGCCGACGACGAACGGGGTGAAACCGATCATGGGCTGGGCGCTGCTCGCCATCGAGGCCAGCGTGAGCAGGGGTACCGCGGCGGCATGCGCCGCGCGTTGCCAAGGCGAAGCCGGATCCGGCTTCGCCTGCCAGTAGAGGAACTGTTTGTACAGCGCGAACGCCAGCCAGATCGCCGCGGCCAGGCCGAGGCTCAGCGGAAACACTGCGGCCAGATGGAAGGGATCGCCGCGCAGGCTGTCATCGAGCAGAGTGCCGACCGTGATCGCCACGGTCATGACCGCGGCCAGCGCGACGCAGCGGGCCGCCGCGATCCACAGCCGCGGGCGCGTCCAGCGCCGGTCGTCGGTCGCGTCGAGCCAGAAGCGGACGTTCTCGGCGCGGATCGGCGGCGGCAGCAGCACCGGCCGTTCGTCCGGCGGCGCCTGGCGCAGGAACTCCTCCAGCAGCGCGACCAGCCCTCCGACGTAGCGCGGATGCAGGCCGCGCCAGAGATCCTCCCGCAGCCGCCTCGGCTCGGTCAGGTGAGCGTGGAAGCGCCGCACCTGTTCCAGCAGTCGCCGATCGAGATCAGCCCGCGCCCGATCGATCTTCGGTTTGCGATGTTCCTGCGAGATCGGCAGCTTGTGGCCCTCGGTCCGGCCCGGCCGCTGCTTGCGCCAGGCGGCGTTCAGACGTTCGCGCAGCAGGCGCAGCGCCATCGGGTCGATGCCGCCATGCAGATCGTGATAGCCGAAGAATTCCGCGATCCGCTCGAAGTTGCGCTCGGGCATCGGCGGCTGACGCGCGTTCATCGCCCCCAGCAGCCAGCGCCCGATCGCGGCCTTGTGCTGCAGCGACCACAGCATCGGCTGCGCGTTGAGCCATTCGCCGATCCGGCGCGGGTCGCCGTCGTGGGCGGCCACGAAGCACGCGTCGAGAAAGGCGTCGCCGTCGAAGGCGACGGTGTCCGTCGCAGCGTGTTCTTCCGCGTTGGTTGCTTCCGCAGGCGCCGCGTCCGGTGCGACGGCGGCGGTGTCGGCGGCGGCAGCGGCAGGCAAGGGCGGGGCGGTCGCTTCCTGTGACGCGCCTTCGTTGCGCTCCTGCAGCAACGAAGTCTCGCGTTCGCGACAGATCGCCAGCGCCGTGCGATAGGCTTCGTTCAGCGCCTGGAACGCGGCCGGATCGTCGTCCGGACGGGTGATCTTCAACCGCGCCGCATAGGCCCGTCGCACGGCGCGCTCGTCCGCGTCGGCGGCCAGCCCCAGCGCCTCGAACACCGACCCCATGGGGCAGGCTCAGCCCTGCGCTTCCAGCGCGTCCAGCGCCTGCGCGAACTGGCTGCGATGGCGCGCGATCAGCGCGGTGTCCTGGGTGTCGAGAATCGCGCGAAACTGCATGATCCATTCCTGCAGTTGATCGCGCTGGTGCAGGAATTCCTCGTACAGCCGTTCGGCGCGGGCCAGCACCGCGATGTTCTCCTGCTGCTCGCGCGGATGGATCTTGAGTGCAGACAGCGCCTCCAGCCGGGCGCGGATCTCCTCCGGATTCATCAGCCCGGGGTTCTGCTCCAGCACCAGCTCGTGACGGCGCCCGCTCGCGTGTTCGGTCACTTCCACCTGCAGCAGGCCGTTGATGTCGTAGGTGAAGCGCACGGTCACGCCGTTCTCGTCGTTGCCGCGGCGCTTGTCCAGATCGACCGTGATCTCGCCCAGCTTGATGTTGTTGGCGACCAGCGGGTTCTCGCCCTGGTAGATGTCGATCGTCAGTCGTTGCTGCTGATCGTGCATCGGGAAGAACTGGTCTTCCCGGCTCACCGGCACCGTGCTGTTGCGCAGGATGATCGGATGGAAGAAGCCGGTGTGGATCTGCCCGCCCGGGTCGCGGCGCGCGATCTGGGTGCCGAGGGTGTAGGGGCAGACGTCGGTGAGGATGATCTCCTCGAGCTTGGCGTCGCGCGATTTCAGCCCCGCGGCGACGCAGGCGCCGAGCGCGATCGCCTGATCGGGATTGACGTGGCGCAGCGGCAGCCGGCCGAACATCCGCGACACCAGGCGCGCCACCAGCGGCATCCGGCTGGCACCGCCGACCAGCACGATCTCGTCGAGCTGCGCCGGCTGCAGCCGCGCGTCGCGCATCGCGCGCTCGATCGGCGCGCGCATGCGCTGCACCAGCGGCTCGGCGAGCCGCGCGAACCGGTCCTCGTCGATGCTCCAGGCGATCTCGCGCCCGCCGAGGGTGATCTGCAGCGCGGGTGCAGACGGCCCGCCGAGTTCGCGCTTGAGCAGTTCCAGCCGGCGTCGCAATTGGCTGTGCTCCTGCGCCGACAGGGCCGCCCGGCGCAGGCCGTTGTCCTGGCAGAAGGCGTCGACCAGCACGTCGAGGAAATCCTCGCCGCCGAGGAAGTTGTCGCCGGCGCTGGCGTGCACTTCGAACACATTCTCGAAACATTCGAGGATCGATACGTCGAAAGTGCCGCCGCCGAGATCGAACACCAGGAACCGGCCTTCGCCCTCGCGGTTCTGCAGGCCGTAGGCCAGGGCCGCGGCGGTCGGTTCGTTGATGAGGCGTTCCACGCGCACGCCGGCCAGTTCGCCCGCGGTGCGGGTGGCCTTGCGCTGCGCATCGGAGAAATACGCCGGCACGCTGATCACCGCCTCGGTCACTTCTTCGCCCAGCGCCGCCTCGGCGTCGGCCAGCAGCGAGCGCAGCACCAGCGCCGAGAGTTCTTCCGGACGGAAAGCGCGCTCGCCGAGCCGGGTCTCGCGCGCGGTGCCCATCCAGCGCTTGAACGCGGCGACGGTGGTGTCGGGATGGGTGATCAGCCGATCGCGCGCGGCCTGACCGACCAGCACGTTGCCGCCGTCGACGCTGACCACCGACGGGGTCAGCAGATCGCCCAGCGCATTGGCGAACAGCCGCGGGCCGTCCTCCGACCAGGCGCCGATGAGGGAATGGGTGGTACCGAGGTCGATGCCGACGATCATGCAGGACGCTTCAACGGATGCAGGAACCTGGAAAGAAAAGGGACGATCACATCCGGAACACGCCGAACCGCGCCGATTCGATCGGCGCGTTGAGCGATGCGGAAATGCCGAGGCCGAGGACGCGACGGGTATCGGCCGGATCGATCACACCATCGTCCCACAGCCGTGCAGTCGCGTAGTAGGGATTGCCCTGGGTTTCGTATTGCTCGCGGATCGGCGCCTTGAAGGCGTCTTCCTCTTCCGGTGTCCAGACCTTGCCCGCGGCCTCGATGCCGTCGCGGCGCACGGTCGCGAGCACGCTCGCGGCCTGCTCGCCGCCCATCACGCTGATGCGCGCGTTCGGCCACATCCACAGGAAGCGCGCACCGTAGGCGCGGCCGCACATCGCGTAGTTGCCGGCGCCGAAGCTGCCGCCGATCACCACGGTGAACTTCGGCACGCTCGAGCACGCCACCGCGGTGACCATCTTGGCGCCGTCCTTCGCGATGCCGGCGTTCTCGTACTTGCGGCCGACCATGAAGCCGGTGATGTTCTGCAGGAACACCAGCGGGATGCCGCGCTGGTTGCACAGCTCGATGAAGTGCGCGCCCTTCAGCGCGCTTTCGGCGAACAGGATGCCGTTGTTGGCGACGATACCCACCGGATACCCATGCAGATGGGCGAAGCCGGTGACCAGGGTCTTGCCGTAGCGCGCCTTGAATTCGTCGAAATCCGAGCCGTCGACGATGCGCGCGATCACCTCGCGGATGTCGAACGGGCGGCGCGTGTCCTTCGGCACGATGCCGTACAGCTCTTCCGCCGGGTACAGCGGCTCGGCCACCGGGCGCGTCGCCACCTGCACGACCTTGCGCCGGTTGAGGTTGCCCACCAGGTTGCGCGCGATCTGCAGCGCATGGCGGTCGTCCTCGGCGAAATGGTCGGCCACGCCCGAAATGCTGGTGTGCACGTCGGCGCCGCCCAAGGCCTCGGCGTCCACCACCTCGCCGGTGGCGGCCTTCACCAGCGGCGGGCCGCCGAGAAAGATCGTGCCCTGTTCCTTCACGATGATGCTTTCATCGCTCATCGCCGGCACGTAGGCGCCGCCGGCGGTGCACGAGCCCATCACCACCGCGATCTGCGGGATGTTCTCGGCGCTCATCCGCGCCTGGTTGTAGAAGATCCGGCCGAAGTGCTCGCGATCGGGGAAGACCTCGTCCTGCAGCGGCAGGAACGCGCCGCCGGAGTCGACCAGGTAGATGCACGGCAGGCGGTTCTCGCGCGCGATCTCCTGCGCGCGCAGGTGCTTCTTCACCGTCATCGGGAAGTAGGTGCCGCCCTTGACCGTGGCGTCGTTGGCGACGATCACCACCTCGTTGCCCATCACCCGGCCGATGCCGCAGACCATGCCGGCCGCGGGCGCGGCGTCCTCGTACATGCCCTCGGCCGCGAGCGGCGCGATCTCCAGGAACGGCGAACCGGCGTCGAGGAGGGCGTCGATGCGCTCGCGCACCAGAAGCTTGCCGCGTTCGGTGTGCTTGGCCCTGGCCTTTTCGCCGCCGCCGGCCGCGGCCCGCGCCAGGCGCGCGTCGAGTTCCTCGACCAGAGCGCGGTGGTAGTCGGCGTTGTCGCGGAAATCGGCCGATTGCGGGTCGAGTCGGGTGCTCAGGACGGGCATGGGGCGGGGTCGCTGCGGGCAGAACGACAAGGATAACCGCAGCGATTCTCCGGCAGTGCGACGTCGCCTGTACGGGTGTCCCGGTTCGTCCGTCCGCTTCCCAGGCCGGTTGGTCGTGATCGCGGCATCTCCGGCCGAAAAGAAGAGACCCGCCGAGGCGGGTCTCCGGTCGAGGCATCGCAACGCAGCCGATTACTTCTTGGCTTCCTCGGCCGCGGCCTCCGCCTTGTCGGCCATCGCATCGGCCTTCTCGGCGACCTTGTTCGCGGCTGCGGCGGTGGCATCCGCGGCGTCGGCGGTCGCCTGGGCGGCTGCGGCGGTGGCCTTGTCGGCGGCGTTCTCCACGCGCGCCGCGACTTCGCCGACGGCTTCCCCGGTCGCGGCGGCCGCGGCGTCGACGCTCTGGGTGGCGGCGTTCCCGGCGGCCTGCGCGGCATCGACGGCGGCATCGCCGGCCTGTTCGGCGGCCTGAGCGGCTTCCGCGGCTTCGTTCTTTGCGGTTTCGGTTTCGTTCTTGCAGGCCGGCAGTGCGAGCACGCCGGCGGCGAGGAGTGCGATCAGAAAGCGGTTCATGCGGATTCTCCAGTGAAATCGGGCGAGGTCGTGGGGTCGGAGCGGGCGATCGCGGGGGCGGACGCCCGTCGGCGAACCGAAGTCCCGCACAGATACTAGAACCGCCGATGCCCATGCGGTAGCCGATCGCGGCCTTGCCCCCGCGCATGCTGCAGAAACTGCGCCAACGTGGTGGGTCGCAGC
>JBIJAD010000481.1:0-6304 GCA_044345955.1 Lysobacteraceae bacterium | reverse complement strand
CGGTCTCGCTGGCGATCGGGCTGATGTCCAGATGCGAGATCTGCGGAATCGCCAGGCTGAAGAACTGCGGGCGCTGGCCCTTGCCGAGCACGATCTCGACCGTTGCTTTCTCGCCCATCGTCACCGGCGCCCAGCCGAGGTCGGCACCGGCGAAATCGCGGCCGTTCTGCTCGAATACGCGGCCGTCAGCGCCGCCGAAACGCAGCGTCACCGCGCCGGGATTGCCGCGACCGCGGCTCTTGAGCGAAAGCCCCGCGCGCATCGCCACGGCGCCAGTGGAACCGATCTCGAAGCGCGCGGCGAAACGGCCGTTGCCGACCGGTTGCCAGGCGAGCCTGGACAGCGCGATCGCGCCGCCGCCCGGCGTGGCGCGCGGGAAGCCGATTTCCAGAGGTTGGCCGTGCTTGTGTTGTTCGATACGGCGCTGCTTGACCGCGGCCAGATCGACGAGCGCCGGCGCTTCCAGCGCGATCAGACGCGGCGCGCGCGTCTCGGCGGTGGCGAAGTCGGCCCCGCCGAGCGCGGCGGCGACCGGACGTGCTTCGACCTTCGCGGCGCCCATCTGCGCCGGCGGCGCGGCGAACGCGGAAAAACCGACGATACCCAATGCGAGTGCGAGATACAGCGGACGATGACGTGCCATTGCGTTGAATCCCCTTGTCGTGTCTGCAGTAGATGTTCCGATGACCTGCGGACCGATCGCGCGATTCCTGCTCGCGACCCGTCGCAGGCGCCCCCATGTCGTGGCCCGGAACGGACGATGCCGACCCGCGCATCGCGCCGGCCGACTCCCGCATCCTACCCCGTCCGCGCTCGCAGGATGAGACGCCATCACCTCGGATCGCGACCGTTCGTCCAATGCGGGGGCGTATGTCGGCTTCAGCGCAGGGACGAACGCCGTCGATCGGTGCTGCCGAAATCGGAGACGAACCCGGCCCAGTGCGGCACGCCACCCTCGATTTCCATCGCCTGCTGCAGCCGCTCGATGTCGGCGACCGCGCGCACATAGCGCGCGCGGTTGGCCGCGAGTTTGACCGAACGCAGCAACTTCTTCGCGGGCTCGCGTTCGCCGCGCTGCGCCATCAACGCCACCAGGAGGATGAGACCCGAAATCCGCTTCAGGCGCATGCCGTTGAGCTGCGCGATCGAGATCGCTTCGATGATCGCCTCGCGCGCCGGTTCGGCCTGCTCGATGGTGAGCAGCGCGCGTGCGCGGATCAGCATGGCCGAGCAGCGCGACCTGTGGGAGCCAAGCCGAATTGCGCTGGTTTCCAGGTTCTCCAAGCGGGAAAGGGAGGACAGAACCACTTCGCGGTTGTAACCATTGGCGCTCAACTGAATGTCGATTGCGTTCAATTCGAGATTCAGGATCAGATCGGGTCGATGCGCGCCGCGGGCGGCGGCAAGCGCCAGCGAAATGGCCTTGTCGGCTTCGTCGTGCGCTTCGCTGGCCAGTGCCGCCGAGGCTTCGACAGAGTGCAGCCAAGCCTGTGCGCCGAGCGCGCCGAGCTTTTCGATGATAGGTAGTGCTTTGCCGACCGTTCCCCGTGCTGAGTCGAGCTGTGCGGTCAGCAGTTGTATTTGCGCAAGGCAGCCCTGCAGAAGCGCCCACAGCAGTTTATGCTCCGGATTCTCGTTTTCTTCCGCATGCTTCGGTAGCCTGTTGAGAGCCTCTTGGACCAAAGATTCGGCATCGTGAAAGCGCGCGCGTTCGATGAGACACAGAGCCAGATTGATCGACAGTCTGGGCGAGAGGGAGGGGTCCATTTCCGCCATGCTCTTGCTGCCGATCATGATCCGATTCGATGCATCCATGCATTCGCGGAACGAAAAAACGGCATCGTGCATGTTCCCCTGCAGAAAGCGAACGACACCCAGTTCGTTCAGAAGCCAGAGTTCACATTCCTTGTACAACAGGGGTGGATGTTCGCCCGTCGGTTCTTCGTTCTTTGGTCTTCGTATCGAAAGGGAGCGCAGCTTGGCGAGCCGTCGCAGATGGGTATGCAGTGCGCTGTTGCCATACTCTTTCGGGCCTTCCGCGAGATCGGCGCGCATCGCGCTTTGCGTGTGGATCGTGGACCGGATCATGGCGTAAGCGCTGCGTATAGCGATGCGATTCGCCTTGATTGGAGGAAGCCTCGTAAGCTTGTCGTATAGCTCGCACGTGGATTTGAAATCGAGCGGGCCGAGCATTGGGCCACCGTCCATGAGCATCAGCGAAAGAGAGACGCTGTTGTGATCTTTGGTTGCAGGTGCGTCCAGGGAGAATCCACGACGGTAGCCAAGAATCTGCTGTATCGCGCCGTGCAGGATGTAGCGTGAGTCGGGACTGTCTTGCTTGACGGCAGGATCGTAATCGACTTCGAAAATGAACCTGTATGTCTTGAGAGCAAGAAGTGCTTCCTTGATCGTATTCTCATCGACCTGATAGCCTTCGCTGCTTCCTTGTTTTAGCTTGACGATCTCGGGAATGTTGTTTATCGTCGTTCTATCTATAGCGATGGGAATCGCATACATCCATTTCAGGATGATGTTCTCGACAACCACCTGATTGCGCATTCCGATGTCCATGGAACGTTGTATCAGGCGATGCCTCTCCTCCAGGAGAACTTCGCAGAGCGCGGCATGATGGTGTTTTCCGGCAACGGAAAAAAGTCTGTTTCTGAGCGCAAGGTTGCAGTTGTCCAGTAATTCGTTCTTGTTTAGTGGCAAAAGCGATTCGGCCGTAATGGTCTGGGTCTTTCCCGTTGCATGGAGATATTCCATGGTTCCAAGAACGGCCAGAAACGCCCATCGGCTTTTAAGCATTTCATTGGCAAGGTACTCGTATCGCTCTTTGAATCTGAACCACAGGTCTGCTGAGTCAAGGCCGATGGATTTGACTCCGTGAATCGCGATGCGGGTCGGTACAAGCGGGCCGTATCGATAGTCACCGAGTATCTTCGAGTAAAACGCCGCTGCACGTTCAGTTCTGACTATCAATATCAGGTGCAGGCCGTGATCGCCTTCTTTCGGGAGACAGGCCTTTCTCAGTTTGAGCAGGAAGGACTCAAGGAAGAGAGTCGCAGGCTTGGGTTCTCTTTCGTCAAGAAGGGAATCCGCGTCGTGCAGGCACAGAAAACGGATACTTTCGAGACTGGCCAGAATTTCGGACAGTATCGTCTTCTCCCGGATGCTATGGCTGATGTTGATGGCTCTCCACTCGGCAGTCCCCGTCTTCAGGTTTCTTTCTCGGCATTTCTCCGTGATGTAACTAAAAAGCGATCCTCGTCCTTTTCCTGGTTCTATCCGGAATATTCTGGTTCCCGATGCAATCTTTTCCAACCCCAGATGTTCATCGATTATCCCTTGATCGAATGACTTGCCGATCTTGAGGAGTCCCGCAGGATCTCGAGCTCGATGTACGGCACCGTAATGATCGAGAGTGGGAGATCCTTTTTCCGGGATCGACGAAGATTCTATCTTGAGCCTGCTCTGCCATGTGATGGCGACGCCCTGCATGTACTCCAGTGCATCGCAAAGCGCCACCGTGATCGCGATCGTCTGCATCATCCTGTCGAAGTCGCCGATCTTCTCGGGATCAAGGTCATTCAGATTGCCAAGAAGTTTGCTGGCGATTTCTGGAAGTTGGGTTCTATTGGAGTGAAGTCTTGGGAAACTATCCTTGTTTTCTATGAGAAATTTCAGGTTCGAGACGAGTTTTCCGAGCTTGTCGCTTTCATTGTCCAGAAATTGAAATCTGCTTCTGATGTTTTCAAGCTCTTCTCCAAGAGAAATGAAATCATCAGACGGTGATGAGCGCCTTGGATGAAATGCGTTGGAGTTTTCATTTTCTTTCCAGATCTGCGGGATGTCCTTGTATGCGCGACCATAGGTGATGACATTCACTCCGTAATTGGACTTGATGCGGCGCTCGAACGCTTTCGCGCGGTTTTCGTTCGAGAGGAGTGGTACCAGGGCGAACAGTGGGCGATTGCGGAGGTTGGCGCTCAGGTAGCGCAATGGGCGCATCAAGTCTTCTTCGGTCAAACCGAGGCCGATGTAGAGAACCGCATTTCCGCCGAACAGAAGACGGCGAGCATCCTCGAAGCCGCGGCGGAACTCATGATCTTCGTAGTAGATGGCATTGTAGCCGGACTGTGTGACTACCATGTCGCGAGGGCGCGTGATGGCACCGTGGACATGCACGATCAGGTCGCTGGCGGAAGACGGGATCGCGGCAATGGAGATCAAATCCGGTGCGTTCTCGGCGGAAAGCGAGATCGAGTGCGCGATCCCTCCAAGTCTCGACTCGATGAATCGATCCGGCTGATCGCGTTCTTCATCGGTGACGCTTGCTGTCGATTCCGGAATTCTCGTCAACGCATTGAAAGGATAGTCGATGTCCTCAAGAAGAGTCTCGATTTCGAGATCGTAATTGAACGTCACGAAGCGATGTATACCGACCCTGCTGCGGAGTTCGGACAGTGGATCTAGAAGATTTCTGGGGGCATTGATCAGTTCCGACTTTTGCAGATCTGTCGGATCGGGTCGTTCGAAGCCTTTGACCGGAAGCGAAAAGATGAGTCCGGAAACATCGGCTGGCAGCAGACTTTCGGGCGCCAGTTTGCCTTCGATCAGAGTGCTTTTGTCGCTTACGCGCAGTTTCGAGATCGACTCGTGCAGATCGTCTCGAAATGGATGGGAACCTATGGCGTTTGTCAGTCGGTAATAAAGTCTGTGTCGTTGAAACAGAGAAACAAGAAAATGACGGTATTTTTCTTTGCTCTCGTCGTCCAGATAGCTGTCGGCTTCGTCGCACAAAGCGAGCAGCTCATCCCGGCTGAGAACGGGATCTTGATCCGAGGGTGGTTCCGGTATGCGTTCTTTCCGCTCTTTTTTTTTCAGGTCTTTTGCTCGATTGTCTATCAGGATATTCTTCAGCTCGTCGAATTCTTTCTTGGCGTCCTCTCTAGGCCGATATTTGCCGTCGATCAATTGATCACTCAGTTTCTTGACCAGATCGCGCCAGTCCGGATATCCGTAAATCATCGACGCCCCGCTTCCGACCACCGCGATCGTCTTGCCGATCGCCAGTGCGCGGAACAACTGCAGGATGGCGCGGGTACGCTGTTCGGTCGGATTGGACGGATCGAGTTCGTGCTCGACCAATGCGCCCGCGATGGCCAAGTCCTCAGCCGAGTCTTCCGGAGACTGCGGGGTCTCCGCTCCCATATCCTTCTGCATGCACGCCCCCTGTGGCGTATCGCCCGGCGTCCTTGCCTCGCGTCGTCGCAGCGGCAGGGGGCGACATCGCGGTCAGTTATGCGATGGGGCTTCCGCGGCTGTCAAGTGCCGGGACTCCGCAGCGGCGGCGGTGTGGTCGCATCGATAGGCTAAAACTATCGAAACACTCTCCGCAACAGCTCCGAGGTGCGCGCGGCGGGGTTGCGGCGGATCTGGCGTTCCTGTTCGGCGATGACGTGGAACAGGCCGTCGATGGTGCGGCGGGTGACGTAGTCGTCGAGGTCGGCGGTGTTCATGCCGTTGCCGCCGTCGCCGCCGAGCAGGGCGCCGGCGAGGGCGTTGCCGCCGGCTTTCTTCGTGAAATCCTTGTACTTGCGGGTGACGCCGACCGCGGCGGTCTGTTTGGCGACGATCGGCAGGAAGGCGTCGTGGAGTTTCTGTTCGCTGGTGCGGCGGAAGAAGTCGGTGGCGGAGGTCTCGCCGCCGCGAACGAGGCCGATCGCATCCTGCAGGGTCATCTGCCGCACCGAGTCGGCGAGGATGCCGGCGGCGAGCGGCACGGCTTTCTCCGCGGCGCGGTTCATCGACAGCTCGAATTCGTCCACGCGGCGGCCGGCGCCGAGTTGGCGGGCGAGGTCGGCGACCTTGCGCAGGCGTTCGGGCACGAGAATCTTCACCGCCTGATCGCGGAAGAAGCCGTCTTCGCGTCCGAGTTGGCGCACCGCACGGTCCACGCCCTGGGCCAGGGCTTCGCGGATGCCGCCGGCGGCGTCGCGTTCGTTGAGGTTGCCGGTGCTGCCGCCGCGGAGGCGGTCGCGGAGCTGTTGTTCGATGGAAGACTGGCCGTGGGCGGTGGCGATGGCGGCCAGCAGGCAGACGGCGGCGGCACAGGCGAGAACGAGGGCACGGGGGCGCATGGCGGGGCATCCGGAGGGGCCTGCGCGCAGCATACGCCGCGGCGGGCCGGGCGGGGCGATCCGCCGGTCGACTGCGTGCCTGCCGCGGGCGCGGTTCAGCGGGATCGGGTGAGTTGACGCATGTGGAAGATGAAATGCTCGCCGATGAAACTGGCGATGAA
>JBIJAD010000235.1:0-6344 GCA_044345955.1 Lysobacteraceae bacterium | reverse complement strand
ACCTTGCGCACCTTCTCGAGCGGCATGCCGAGCTTCTCGGCCAACTCCTCCGGCGCCGGTTCGCGGCCGATCTCGTGCAGCATCTGGCGGCTGGTGCGGACCAGCTTGTTGATCGTCTCGATCATGTGCACCGGGATGCGGATGGTGCGGGCCTGGTCGGCGATGGAGCGGGTGATGGCCTGGCGGATCCACCACGTGGCGTAGGTCGAGAACTTGTAGCCGCGGCGGTATTCGAACTTGTCCACGGCCTTCATCAGGCCGATGTTGCCTTCCTGGATCAGGTCGAGGAACTGCAGGCCGCGGTTGGTGTACTTCTTGGCGATCGAAATCACCAGGCGCAGGTTGGCCTCGACCATTTCCTTCTTGGCCTTGCGTGCCTTGGCTTCGCCGTAGGCCATCGCGCGGCTGATGTCCTTGATGTCGGAGAGCTTGAGATACAGCGCCTGTTCGATCGAGACCGTGGCTTCCTGTTCGGCGATGATCTGATCCTTGACCTCGCGCAGGCCCGAAGACCACTTCTGCTTGCGCTTGAGCATTTCGTCGACCCAGCCGGTGTTGGTCTGGTTGCCTTCCCAGGCGCGGATGAAATCCTTGCGCGGCATGCCGGCTGCGCGGGTCGAGAGGTCGAGGATGCGGCGCTCGTGTTCCTTGATCTGGCCGAGCACGTCGCGCAGCTTCTTGACCAGGGTGTCGGTCAGGCCGAGCGGCAGCTTGAGGGTCATGAACTGGTCGGCCATTTCCTGGCGCAGTGCGGCGACTGCCTTGGCGTCGGCGCCCTGCTTGGCGTAGGCCTTCTGGAACTTCGCGTAGCTGCCGGCGAGCAGTTCCATGCGGCGCGCCACTTCGGCCGGATCGGGGCCGACGGGGCCGGCGTCCTCGGTCGCGACATCGCCGTCTTCCTCGTCGGCATCGTCCTCGGCCGCGGCCGCGTCGTCGCCGGCGAGCACCGCCTCGGGCAGCTCCTCGGCCGGTTCCTCGATGTCGTTGAAGCCGGCGACGATGTCGGCCAGACGTTTCTTGCCGGCCTTGTGCAGTTCGTATTCTTCGAGCAGCAACTGCACCGACCAGGGGAAGCTGGCCAGCGCGGACATCATCTGGGTGAGGCCTTCCTCGATCCGCTTGGCGATGGCGATTTCGCCTTCGCGGGTGAGCAGTTCGACCGTGCCCATTTCGCGCATGTACATGCGCACCGGGTCGGTGGTGCGGCCGCCTTCGCCGTCGAGGGCGGTGAGGGTGGCGGCGGCTTCTTCGGCGGCGGTATCGTCGACTTCGCGACCGCCGGTGGCGCCGTCGGCGAGCAGCAGGGTGTCGACGTCGGGCGCAACCTCGTGCACCTCGATGCCCATGCCGTTGATCATGCCGATGATGTCTTCGATCTGCTCGGGATCGACGAGGTCGTCGGGCAGATGATCGTTGACCTCGGCATAGGTCAGATAACCCTGCTCCAGGCCCTTGCTGATCAACTGCTTGATGTCGGACTGGGGAGCCGGACGTTCGTTGGCCATGGGGTGCGCCACCGTGGGAAAAGTGAACCCGTAATGATAGCAGGCCGGGGTGGGGTCTGGCGCCGGAACGGGCGGGAGCGGCGCGGGGGGTGTGCGAAAACCGGATCGATGTCCGCTCGGGAAGAACGCACGAACGGGACAGGGAGGTCTGCACCGGCCGATGTGGTGCGCGGTCGGGGCGGATTCAAGCCGCGGGGCGGGGCGTCGGACCGGCGTTCAGGGGCTGGCCGGGCTGTTCAGGCGCGGAGCAAGAAAGTGACTGGCCCGTCATTGACGAGGGCGACCTGCATGTTCGCGCCAAAACGACCGGTTTCGACCGGACTTCGATGTTGTTGCCGGCAATAACTCACCAGATCACCGAAGATGCGCTCGGCCTCGGCCGGCGTTGCAGCGGTGCTGAAGCTTGGGCGCAGGCCGGAGCGGGTGTCGGCGGCGAGGGTGAACTGGCTGACCAGCAGCAGGCCGCCGCCGGTGTCGGTCAGCGAGAGGTTCATCTTGCCGTCCGGGTCCTGGAACACCCGGTAGCGCAGCAGGCGGTCGCCGAGTTTGGCGACCTGTGCCGGGCCGTCGCCGGGCTCGACTCCGACCAGAGCCAGCAGCCCCGGGCCGATCGCACCGACGGTCTCGCCCGCGACCGTGACCCGGGCCTCGGCGACGCGCTGGATCAAGGCGAGCATGAGATCAGGGTGAGCATGGGCGGCTCTCGGACGGGCGGGGCGCCGAGGATCGTGCGATCGCAGCCCGGGCGCAAGTCGCGTCGGTCGGCTTCGGCCGATCGGGTGCGACCGGTAGACTCGGCGCGATGACCGCCGCTTTCGCCCGCCTGTTGTTCGAGCTCGCCCGCCTGCTCGGCCGCCTGCCGTGGCCGTGGCTGCGTGCGCTCGCCGATGCCGTGGCCTGGCTGTGGCGACGCAGCGGCGGCCGCGAGTACCGGGTTGCGGGGCGCAATCTGGAGCTGGCCTACCCGGAGCTGCCGGCCGCCGAGCGCGCGTCGCTGCAGCGGGCGATCCTGCGCACCACCGCGCGCCAGGCGCTGGAAACCCTGCGCCTGTGGACCCGGCCGCATGCCGAGAACCTGGGCCTGATCCGCGAACAGCATGGCGTGGACCTGTTCGATGCGGCGATCGCCTCGGGCAGGGGCGTGATCGTGGCCGCCCCGCACTACGGCAACTGGGAACTGCTCAACCAGTGGCTGGCCGCGCATACGCCGCTGGCGATCCTGTACCGGCCGCCGGACGCGGCGGTGGGCGAGGCCTTCCTGCGCATCGTGCGCGCCGACAGCGCCGGCCGGGTCGAGCAGATCCGCGCCGAGGCCGCCGGCATCCGCCAGTTGTTCAAGCGCCTGCGCGACGGCGGCGTGGTCGGCATCCTGCCGGACCAGCAGCCGAAGAAGGGCGACGGCGAGTTCGCGGAATTTTTCGGCCGGCCGGCCTACACCATGAGCCTGCTGCCGCGGCTGGCCGAGCGCAGCGGCGCGACCGTGCTGTTCGCCTACTGCGAACGGATCGGCGATCTGGCGTTCGCGCTGCGGATCGAGCCGGCGCCCGCGGAGATCGCCGCGGGCGATACGATGGTCGCGACCGCGGCGCTGAACGCGGCGGTGGAGCGCATCGCGCGCCGCGATCCGACGCAGTATCAATGGACCTACAAGCGTTACACCCTGCATCCGTCGATGAACCCGTATTTCAACCCCTACCGCGATCTGGAAGGCCGCGCATGACCCCATCGTCCCCCGGTCCCGACAGCGGACCCGATCGCGACGCCGAACCGGTGCCGTCGCACGCGTCGCCGCCTTCTGCCGTTGCGGAGCGTGTCGATGCGGAGCATCCCGCTGCGGAACATCCCGCCGTGGAGCCTGCCGGCGAAGCGGCGCACGAGGCGCCGGCCCCCGGGCCCGACCTGCCCGCAGCGAGCTGGGACGGCCCGGAAGGCTGGCAGGCCTTGCCGCGGCGCGCCTACCGGGTGTTCCTGTACGTCGCGCTGATGGTCGCGGCGATCCCGGCCGGGATCGCGACCCTGAGCCTGGGCGAACTGCTGCTGCGTCGCGACGGCGGCTGGATCGCGCTGGTCGTGATCTGGGCGGTGGCGGTCGGGATGGCGTTGTGGGTCGCGCACAAACGCTATCGCTTCACCTACTGGCGACTGGACGAAGACGGCTTCGCGGTGCGCCGCGGCCGGCTGTGGCAGTGGGAGACCCGGGTGCCGACCTCGCGGGTGCAGCATCTGGACCTCAAGCGCGGGCCGTTGGAGCGCGCGCACGGCCTCGCCTCGCTGATCCTTCACACTGCCGGCACGCGCCTGAGCGCGGTCAGCATTTCCGGGCTGGAAGACGCCGACGCCGAGCGTCTGCGCGACCATTTCAGCCGCCAGATCGATCGTCAGGAAGACGATGACCACGCCTGACCGCACCACGCCGGACGACACCGCGGCGATGGCGGAGGCGACGCCGGAGCGCCGGCTGCATCCGATGTCGTGGCTGTTCGTGCTGATCCAGCAGCTCAAGCAGTTCATCCTGCCGCTGCTGGCCCTGTTCATCTTCGGGCGCGGCGACCGCAACGACCTCTGGGGCCTGGTCGCGATCTGCGTGCTCGGCGCGTTCTCGATCTGGCAGTACTACACCTACCGGTTCCGGATCGGTGCGGACAGTCTGCAGATCCGC
The DNA here is from genome assembly GCA_044345955.1 of Lysobacteraceae bacterium. GTDB lineage: Bacteria > Pseudomonadota > Gammaproteobacteria > Xanthomonadales > Xanthomonadaceae > Lysobacter_I. Next base: position 2,180 of record JBIJAD010000235.1, on the reverse strand, counting down.
AGCGGCCTGCTCGAGCGCAGCCTGCGCCAGATTCCGTTCGCGCGGATCCACAACGTCGCCCTGCACCAGTCGCTGCTGCACCGGCTGTTCGGCGTGGCCGAGGTGCGGCTGGAATCGGCCGGCGGGATCAAGCCCGAGGCTGAGATGCGGGTGCTCAAGCTGGAGGACGCGCTGGCGCTGGAGGCGCTGGTGCGCCGCCGGCGCGGCGCTGCCGGCGCGCTCGCCGCCGATGCCCCGGCGGAAGACAGCGCCGTGCTGCACAGCCTCTCCACCGCCGAAGTGGTGCGCGTGGGGCTGATCTCCAACCGCGGCATGATCGTGGTCGGCGGTGGCTTCGCGGCGCTGGCCCAGCTCGGCGGCGACAAGTTCTCGGAACTGATCGAAGGCTGGGGCCGGGCGCTGTTCGGCGTGGTCGACACCTACGGCCGCGGCCACGAGGCGCTGGCGACCCTGACCCTGCTGCTGCTGTTCCTGGTGCTGGTGCGGATGTTCTCGGTGCTGCTGGCGCTGCTGCAGTACTCGGGTTTCCGGCTGGAGGAGCACGGCCGCCGGCTCAGTCTCGAACGCGGCCTGCTGACCCGCGTGCGCACCAGCACGCCGCGCCGCCGGATCCAGTCGTGGACCCTGCGCGAGGGCATGCTGCACCGGCTGTTCCGCCGGCGCACGCTGGAGGTGGGCACCGCGGTGCTCGACAACGGTTCGCAGGGCCAGCCGCGTTCGCTGCGCGAGATCGCGCCGGTGGGCACGCCCGAGCGCTGCGACGCGTTGATCCGCCATCTCGCGCCGGAGCTGCAGTGGCCGCCGACGGAATGGCGCCCGCTGCACCGGCTGACCTTCTGGCGCCTGCTGCTGCCGCAGGTGTTGATCGCCGCGCTGCTTGCCGCGGTCGCGCTGTGGAGCTTCGGCCGGCTGGGTCTGGTGTTCGTCGCGCTGTGGGTGCCGTGGATCGTCTACATCACCTGGCAGAACGCGCGTCACGCCGGCTATGCGGTCGATGCGCGGATGATCGCCGCGCGCGGCGGCTGGTGGACCCGCGAATGGCGCTTCGCCGAGATCGGCAAGCTGCAGGCGATCCGCTTCGGACAGTCGCCGATCGACCGCCGTCTGGGCACCGCGCATCTGCTGCTGGACACCGCCGGCGGCAATGCGATGGCCGAACCGCTGCGCCTGCGCTTCCTGCCGGTCGCGCAGGCGCGCGCCCTGCAGGCGCAACTCGCGCGCGAGATCGCGCGGCATCGGTTGCGGTGGTGATCTGCGGCGCTTTCGTTCGCGCTGCCATCGATTCGACGACGATCCGACGCTGCGGCCTCAGGCCGCAGGGCCCGCGGCCCATGGCGCCAGCGCGCCGGAACAACGCCGCGCCGTCGGATCCGGCATGGCGAACCCACGATCCGCTCGACACAGGACCGCGGCCTGAAGGCCGTTCGATCCGCGCTTGATCGGCGCTCGATCGGCGATCAATGGAGACAGCCGGTCAGGCCCGCACCGGCTGGAGCGAATAGCCCTTCATCCGCAGCGAGAATTCCTGCAGCGCCTGGATGCCGCTGGCCTCGGCCTCGCGGCACCACTGCTGCAGCGCCTGCAGGGTGTCGGCGGCGTTCTGGCTGCGGGTCTCCAGCACCGCGGCGAGGCGGTTGCGGTATTCGATCAGGGTGAGGATCCGCGGCCGCTGCGCGACCCACTGCTGCAGTTGCTCGCGGGCGTCGGGCTTGAGCCAGCGGCCGTCGTCGACCAGGCCCTTGCGCAGCTTGCGCGGCAGCAGCGCGCGCAGTTTCTCGCCGGCGAGACGGGCTTCCTCGCGCAGCGCCGGCTTGAGCACGTTGCGGTGGTAGTCGGTCATTGCCTGGAAACGATGCGACAGCAGCGCCTTGAGGGTGTCGGTATCCGGCACCGGGATGTTCGGGCGCACGTCCAGCGACGGCGCGACCCGCAGCACCTTCGCCAGGCCGACTGCTTCCAGCGCCCTGATCGCGGCCCAGCCGATGTCGAACTCCCACTTGCGCAGCGCGAACTTCGACGAGCTGGGGAAGGCGTGGTGGTTGTTGTGCAGCTCCTCGCCGCCGATCCACACGCCCCAGGGAGTGAGGTTGGTCGCGGTGTCGGTGGTCTCGAAATTGCGATAGCCCCACCAGTGGCCGAGGCCGTTGATGACGCCGGCCGCCCAGAACGGGATCCACGCC
>JBIJAD010000344.1:0-4398 GCA_044345955.1 Lysobacteraceae bacterium | reverse complement strand
TCTGGTAGTCCTGCGGGCCGGTGATCGCCAGCACGTCGGGATGGGCTTCGCGGATCTGCTCCGGGCGCTTGCCGAGGCAGCCGGTGACGATGACCTTGCCGTTCTCGGCCATCGCCTCGCCGATCGCGTCCAGCGATTCGGTCACCGCCGAATCGATGAAACCGCAGGTGTTGACCACCACCACGTCGGCATCGTCGTAAGTCTGGACGATGTCGTAACCCTCGACCTTGAGCTGGGTGAGGATGCGTTCGGAATCGACCAGGGCCTTGGGGCAGCCGAGGCTGACGAAACCGACCCGGCGGCCGGCGGTGGGATCGGATACGGACATGGGTGTGCCGGCGTGGGTGCGAGGAGGCCGCGAGCGGGCCCGACGGGCGCAAGCGAGCCGCGCATTATACCCCTGCGAGGCGCTCTGCCCGGCGGCCGCGGACGGGGGTAGGATGCCTTGATCGGGAGGCGACTCCCCCACGGCAAGCCGATGCGAGGCGGGCGACGCGATGAGAGGCGAGTGGATCACCCTGACGACCCCCGAAGCCCCGGTGCAGGCCTGGCTGTCCCGCTCCGACGCCCCGCCGAAGGGCGCGGTGGTGGTGATCCAGGAGATCTTCGGGGTCAACGCCCACATCCGCGCGGTGACCGACCGCTTCGCCGAGGCCGGCTTCACCGCGATGGCGCCGGCGCTGTTCGATCTGGTCCGCCCCGGCACCGAACTGCATTACGACGAGGCCGGGGTGATCCGCGGCCGCGACTACGCCGCCGACCTCGGCTTCGAGCGCGCGCTCAAGGTGGTCGGCGCGGCCGCGCGCTGGCTGCGCGAATCCGGCCACCGCGTCGGCGCGGTCGGTTTCTGCTGGGGCGGCACCGTGGCGATGCTCGCCAACACCCGGCTGCGGATGCCCTCGGTGACCTACTACGGCGGGCGCAGCGTGCCCTTCCTCGGCGAATCGGCGCTGGCGCCGATGCTGTTCCATTTCGGCGAACACGACCGGCTGATCCCGCCGGAGGACGTGCAGAAACATCGTCTGCACCATCCCGAAGCGACGATCCACGTCTATCCCGCCGGGCACGGTTTCAACTGCGACGAGCGCGCGGATCACGACGCCGACAGCGCAGCGCTGGCATGGACGCGCACCCTCGATTTCCTGACGGAGCATCTGCGATGACCCGACACGCACGCGCTCCGGCGCCCGGCTGGCATCTGCATCCGCAACTGGCCGACGACACCCATCCCATCGCCCACTGGCCGCTGTGCGAAGTGCTGCTGATGGACGACGCCCATCATCCCTGGCTGATCCTGGTGCCGCGGGTCGAGGATGCGACCGAACTGACCGATCTCGACGGCGACCGTCAGGCGCAGTTGATGCGCGAGATCGACCGCGCCTGCCGCGCCCTGCAGGTCGCGATGAAGCCGCACAAGCTCAATGTCGCCGCGCTCGGCAATCAGGTGCCGCAATTGCACGTGCATGTGATCGCGCGCTATCGCGAGGACATCGCCTGGCCGCGTCCGGTCTGGGGCAACGCCACCGCGCAGCCGTATTCGCCCGAGGCGCTGGTGCAGCGGGTCGAGGCGTTGCGCACCGCCCTGGGCGCATGATCGCCGATTGCGAAGCGCTGGCCGACGACGCCTGGCTGCTGCGCACGGGGGCACCCGATGGGCCGATCGACCCGCAAGCCAATGCGCGCGCGCACCGCATCGCCGCTCGCATCCGCACGCTGTCGCCGCCGTGGCTGCGCGATCTGGTCCCGGCCTACGCCGCAGTCGCGGTGTTCTTCGATCCCGATGCGATCGCCGCGGAAGGAGTGCGCGACTGGTTGCTGGCGCAGTGCGTCGATGGCGCAGCGGAGTCGACCGCGGAGTCGGTCCGCATCGTCGAGCGCATCGTCGAAATCCCGGTGCGTTACGGCGGCGACTTCGGCGTCGATCTCGATACCGCCGCGGCCGCACTGGGGATCGATCGCGACACGCTCATCGCGCGCCACTGCGCGCCGCTGTACACGGTGGCGATGATCGGCTTCGCGCCGGGGTTTCCGTATCTGCTGGGGCTCGACCCCGGGCTCGCGCTGCCGCGGCTGGCGACGCCGCGCACCCGGGTGCCCGCCGGCAGCGTCGGCATCGGCGGCGCGCAGACCGGCATCTATCCGCGCGAAAGCCCCGGCGGCTGGCGGTTGATCGGTCGTACGCCGCTGCGTCTGTTCGATCCCGGCCGTGCGATCCCGTCGCTGCTGGCACCGGGCGATCGCGTGCGTTTCGTGGCGATCGACGATGCCCGGTTCTCATCGCTCGCGGAGGCCGCATGAGCGGTGCGGTCTGGCGTGTGCTCGCCCCCGGCGCGCTGACCACGGTGCAGGACCAGGGCCGCGACGGCTGGCGCCACCTCGGCGTTGCCCGCGCCGGCGCGTTGGACCCGGCGATGGCCGCACTCGCCAACCTTCTGGTCGGCAATCCCGCACAGGCCGCGGTGCTGGAACTGACCTTGAGCGGCCCGACGCTCGCCCTCCCTCGGCCGGCGCGGATCGCGCTGTTCGGGGCCGTGGTCGAGGCGCGATTCGAGCCGGCCGGCACGCTCGGGGACGGCACACTCGGGGACACCCACTGTCCCGTGCAGCACGGAGGCGCCGATGCGCCGGCCTTGCCCGTGCCGGCCGCACGTCCGGTGGATCTGCCGGCAGGCACCCTGCGCCTGGGCGCGATCCGGACCGGCTTGCGCGCCTGGCTGGCGGTGGCCGGCGGCTTCGATGTCCCGGTCATGCTCGGCAGCCGCAGCACCGACCTGCGCGGCGGCTTCGGCGGCTTTGCAGGCCGCGCGCTGCGCGCCGGCGATCTGCTGCCGCTGGGCGATGCGTCCGCAATCGAAACCCACGTGCCGCGGGCGCCGGGCTGGTGGCTGGCGCCGGAGGCCGACCTCGCCGCGGACGCGCCGATCCGCTACGTCCCGGCCGAGGATGCCGGCACCGCGCTGACCGGACGCGACTGGCGCGTCGATCCGCGCAGCGATCGTCAGGGCCTGCGTCTGGACGGCGTGCCGCTGCCGGTCGCCGGCGCGCAACAGATCTCGACGCCGGTCGCGCCGGGCACGATCCAGTTGCCGCCGGACGGCAGGCCGATCGTGCTGCTGGCCGATGCGCAGACCGTCGGCGGCTATCCGCGTCTGGGCCATGTCGCGGCGGCCGACCTGCCGCGTCTGGCGCAGCGCCGCCCCGGCGAGACGCTGCGCTTCGCGTCGATCGATGCGGCCACGTCCGAGGCCCTGCGCCGCGCGCGTCGCGATGCCTTCGCGCGCGCGGCGCTGGCGCTGGAAACACGGGGCGCATGACGATGGACACGCCGGAGACGACGATGCACAGGATCGATCTGAACTGCGATCTCGGCGAAGGCTGCGGCGACGACGCCGCGATCGTACCGCTGATCTCCTCGGCCAACATTTCCTGCGGCGCGCACGCCGGCGACGAACGCGGCATCGTCGATACGCTGCGCCTGTGCCTGCGCCACGGCGTCGCGATCGGCGCGCACCCGGGCTATCCCGATCGCGCGCAGTTCGGGCGCCGCGAACTGCAGTGGTCGGCGGCGGACATCGCGACCGAAGTGGGCAGGCAGCTCGCGTATTTCGCCGGTCTCGCCGCAGCGGAAGGCGCGCCGCCCGCACACGTCAAACTGCACGGCGCGCTGTACAACCGCGCCGCAGACGATGTCGAGGTCGCGGCCGCGGTGGTGCGCACGGTGCGCGGGTTCGATCCCGCACTGCGTCTGGTCGGCCTGTCGGGTTCGGCGCTGCTAGCGATCGCCGCCGCCGAAGGTCTGCGCACAGTGCACGAGGTCTTCCCCGATCGCGGCTACGACGGCGAAGGCCGACTGCTGCCGCGCAACGTAGCGGGCGCGGTGATCGAAGCGCCGGAGGAGGTCGCGACCCGCGCCTTCCTGCTCGCCGGGCTCGGCCTCGCCCGCGACCCGCGCGGGCGGCCGCTGCACCTGCGCGCGGACAGCCTGTGCCTGCACGGCGATCGCGCCGACGCCGCCGCGGTGGCCGCGGCGGTGCGCGCGCGGCTCGATCTTCACGACATCCGCATCCTCGCCCCGGAGTGAACCGATGAGCCCGTCGCCCCCTGTGGATTACTGGCCGCTGCTCGGCGTGCTTGCGGTGGTGATCGGTTTCGCGCTGCGCCTCAATCCGGCGCTGGTGGTGGTCGCCGCCGGCTTCATCACCGGGCTGGCCGCGAACCTGTCGCCGCTGGATGTGTTCGATCTGCTCGGCAAGGCCTTCACCGACAAACGCGTCCTGCTGCTGTTCCTGATCACCCTGCCGGTGATCGGCCTGCTCGAGCGTCACGGCCTGAAGGAACACGCGCAGGACACGATCGCGCGACTGCGCGGTGCGACCGTCGGACGGCTCCTGACCGTGT
>JBIJAD010000233.1:0-6369 GCA_044345955.1 Lysobacteraceae bacterium | reverse complement strand
CGAGCACCGCCAGCGGACGCAGCCCCTGCAGTGTGCGCGGCTTGGCCAGCGCGCCCTCCCAGTAGGGCGGGCGACGGATGTAGGTGCTCATCGGGCGCCAGTCGTACAGCGGCGCCACGCGCTCGCCATGCTCGACCACGACCTTGAACATCGGCTCGTAGACCTTGCGGAACTGCTCGGGCTTCACGCTCGCCTTCACGATCGCGTCGATCTCGGCATCCGAAGGCCAGAGATCCTTCAGCGTGATGGCGTTGCCGTTCGCATCGAACCCGAGCGCATCCTTTTCGATGTCGAAACGGATGGTGCCGGCGATGGCGTAGGCGACCACCAGCGGCGGCGAGGCCAGGAAGGCCTGTTTCGCGTAGGGGTGGATGCGGCCGTCGAAGTTGCGGTTGCCCGACAGCACCGCGGTTGCATAGAGATCGCGATCGATGATCTCCTGCTGGATCTTCGGGTCGAGCGCGCCGCTCATGCCGTTGCAGGTGGTGCAGGCGAAGGCGACGATGCCGAAGCCGAGGGTTTCCAGCTCTTCCTTCAACCCCGCTTCTTCGAGATACAGCGCGACCGCCTTCGAGCCCGGGGCGAGCGAGCTTTTCACCCAGGGCTTGCGCACCAGGCCGGCACGGTTGGCGTTGCGCGCCAGCAGGCCGGCGGCGATCACGTTGCGCGGGTTGGAGGTGTTGGTGCAACTGGTGATCGCCGCGATGATGACCGCGCCGTCGGGCATCAGGCCCTGCGCTTCCTGCGCGCGCGCGGCGTCGAGATCGCCGGCGATGCCCTTCGCGGCGAGGTCGCTCACGGCGACGCGCGCATGCGGGTTCGAGGGGCCGGCCATGTTGCGCACGACCGTGGACAGGTCGAAATGCAGCACGCGCTCGTATTCGGCGGTCGCCAGATCGTCGGCCCACAGGCCGGCGGTCTTCGCGTAGGTTTCGACCAGCGCGACCTGTTCGTCGCTGCGGCCGGTGAGGCGCAGATAATCGAGGGTGTTGCCGTCGATGAAGAACATCGCCGCGGTCGCGCCGTATTCCGGCGCCATGTTCGAGATCGTCGCGCGGTCGCCGAGCGTGAGCGCCGCGGCGCCTTCGCCGCGGAATTCCAGATACGCGCCGACCACTTTCTGTTTGCGCAGAAATTCGGTGAGCGCCAGCACGACATCGGTGGCGGTGATGCCCGGCTGCGGTTTGCCGGTCAGTTCGACGCCGACGATGTCGGGCAGACGCATCCACGAGGCGCGGCCGAGCATCACGTTCTCGGCTTCGAGCCCGCCGACGCCGATCGCGATCACGCCCAGCGCATCGACGTGCGGGGTGTGGCTGTCGGTGCCGACGCAGGTGTCGGGATAGGCGACCCCGTCCTGGACACCGATCACCGGCGACATCCGCTCCAGGTTGATCTGGTGCATGATCCCGTTGCCCGGCGGGATCACGTCGACGTTGCGGAACGCGCGCTTGGTCCAGTCGATGAAGTGGAAGCGGTCTTCGTTGCGGCGATCCTCGATCGCGCGGTTCTTTTCGAAGGCCTGCGGATCGTCGCCGCCGCATTCGACCGCCAGCGAGTGATCGACGATGAGCTGTACCGGCACCACCGGATTGACCTGCGCCGGATCGCCGCCCTGCTCGGCGATGGCGTCGCGCAGGCCGGCCAGATCGACCAGCGCGGTCTGGCCGAGGATGTCGTGGCAGACCACGCGCGCGGGGAACCAGGGGAAGTCGATCTCGCGTTTGCGCTCGATCAACTGGCCGAGGAAGTCGTCGAGGCGCGCCGGCTCGGCGCGACGCACCAGATTCTCGGCGAGCACGCGCGAGGTATAGGGCAGCCGCGCCCAGGCGCCGGGCCCGATCGCCTCCACCGCCACACGGGCATCGAAATAGTCGAGACGGGTGCCGGGGAGCGGCTTGCGGTGGGCGCTGTTCATGGGGATGTGGTCCAGAGGCGGATGGGCCGCGCATGGCGCCGGTCGCGGGCGGCCGGCGGTGCCGAAGCGGGCCGAGAATGCGGGAATGGGATTATCCGGGAGCGGCCGCCGCGGCGTCATCCTCGCCCGGCATGCCCCTTGGTTCCGGTTGACGACACGGGGCCCGGCATGGACAATTCCCGCCCCCGTGGCTATGTAGCTCAGCCGGTTAGAGCACAGCACTCATAATGCTGGGGTCGGTGGTTCGAGCCCACCCATAGCCACCATCGATGCCCCCGATACGATGTGCCGAAGCCCGCGAAAGCGGGTTTTTTGTTGCCCGAAGACCGCTCCGGACGCCGGCCCGGGCGCCCCATCGAGCGTTCAGCGCCCCTTGGCGGCCCGGCGGGCCCAGGCGTCCAGCAGCATGTGCGGCACGGTCAGGGCGGCCAGCCCGATCACCACTACCTGAACCAGCCGCGGCGCCAGTGCGCCGTCTTCGTGCATCCACAGCAGGCCGCCGGCCAGCGCCAGGGTCGCGACCATGGTCAACGCCACCGGCCGCCACGGCAGCGGCCGCCCTTCCACTCGCAGATGCGCCCAATGACGGACGGCATGCACGGCGCAGAAATACAGGGCGAAGCCCGCCGCCGGCGGCAGCAGCACCGACGGCACCGCCACCCACAGCGCGGTCGGCAGGCGCCGCGCCGGCAGCGTGCGGCCCAGGGCCCAGCCCAACGCGGCGATCACCACGCCGCCTGCGAGCGCCGGTGAAAACGCGGTCGCCTGCGCCGGCGTCAGGCCCAGCCAGGTCAGCCAGGGAACGATCTGCGACTGCCAGAGGACGAACGGCGCCGCGATCGCGACCCACCCGGTGACGGCGGCCCCGCGTCCGTCGCCGCGTGCGCGTTCGGCGGCGATGTCGGTGGCGGCGAAGTGCAACCCCGAGATCGCCACGAAGATCGCCAGGGCGGCCGCCGGCCAGCGCAGGAACAGCCACCATACCGCCGCGGCGATCGCCAGATACAGCGCGTTGAGCGCGGCGAACCGGCCCCAGCGGATGCCGTCGCGGCCGCGCGCCGCCGCCAGCAGGCGCAGCGCATCGGCGGCGCCGTGCGGCGTGCCGATCAAGGCGATCGCGAGCACCGCCGCGATGTCCAGAGCGACACCGTCATGCAGCGCGAACAGCCCGCACAGCAGCAGGCCGATCAGATACGCGCGCGCCTCGCTGCGATTCATGCCGGCGCCTTGCGCATCCGCCGCCAGCCTGCGGCGAGGAACGGCGCCGCCGGCAGTGCGGCCATCACCGCCAGCCGATCGGTCGCGCTCGCTTCGCCGGACAGGAAGCGGATCAGCCGCGGCGCAGGCACCGCAGCGAACAGCCGGAGGAACCAGTCGCCGACCCGCCGCGGGTGCGTGCGCATCGCTTCCAGCAGGATCGCGTCCATCGCATCGTCCGCACGCGGGCGCGGTCGCACCGCGCCCAGTGCGCGGACATCGCCGCCGAGCAGCGCCTCCGCCATCCGCGCGCTCGCGCGCTGGATATCGACGAAGCCATAGCCGGTGGCGGCACGCACCCAGCCCGCCGCCGCGCCGATGCGCACGATCCGCGGATCCGCGGTCGGCGCGACCCGGCCGATGCCCATCGGAATCGCACCGGATTCCTCGCGATGCAGTCTTGCCGGGTCCAGATCGAGCCGGTGCGCGACGTAGCGCGTCCAGTGACGGCGCGCGTCCGCCGGCGGCGCGACGCCGCGCGGCAAAAACCAGGTCAGTTGCACCAGCACCCGGCGCGCGCCTTGCGGCAGTACGTAGGCGAACGCGACCGGCGCGTCCGGCGACGGCGCTTCGATCGCATCGAAATCCATCAGCACCGGGGCCGGCATCGGCATGCCCGCGGGCAGTTCCAGTTCGCCGCCGACGAACCACTGCAGGAATTCCGGCGGATCGCTCCCGGGTCTGCCGTCGAGAACCAGATCATGGGCCTGTTCTTCTCCCGCGACCCGCACCGACACGCCATCCGCGACCGGGCGCAACATCGTCGCCGGCGTCCCCATGCGCAGCTCGAACCGCGAATCGGCGCTCAGCCGACGCACGGCCTCCGCGTAGATATCGCCCGCGGCATGGCAACGATACGGCAGCGCTGCGCAGTCGAAGGCGACACGACGGCCAGCGCAGACCAGTTGCAGACGCGGATACTCGGCCGCGATCACCCTCGAGAACGGATGTTCGCCGCAGGACCAGTACGACCAGCGCCGATCGTCGGCATACACCGGCCGCGCTTCGTACAAGGTCATCCTGCCGCGGAAACGACGATCGTCCTGCAGTCGCAGGGCCAGACTCAGCCCGGCCAGACCGCCGCCGATCACCGCGATCGACGCCATGCCCGATGCGACGCTCATGCCGCCTCCGGCTTCGCAGCTCCCGACTGCGCGGGTTCCGACTGGGCGACTTCCGACTGCACGGCTCCCAACTGCACGATCTCCGCGCGGAGGACCGCCGGCAGCGACGCCGGCGCCGGGCGCGCGAATCGCGGCCTCCGCGAAAAAACCAGGCCCAGCAGCAGAACCGTCTTCCTGCCTCGGCCGACGACCGCGCGGCGCACCGCGCCGTCCGCACCGAGCGCACGGACTTCGGCGCCGATCCCGCGATACATCCGCGCCGCGGCGCGCACCGCCCCGCGCGAACGCAGCGGCAGGAAACCCATGCCCGCTTCGGCCAGGGCATAAAACGCGTCGGCTTCGTCCAGCAGACGACAGGCCGCCGCATGCGCCTGCGCCAGCGCCACCGGATCCGCGGCCGCCAGTCGCGAGACGCACAGCGAAGGCGCCCAGGCTTCGGGCAGGTAGATCCGGTCGATGCGCGCGTCGGCGACCACGTCGCGGGCGATGTTGGTCAACTGCATGCCCACGCCCAGCGCGACCGCCGGCGCCTGCGCGTGCGGATCGCGTGTGCCGAGCAGGGGGCACAACGCCAGCCCGACCACCCCGGCGACGCCGAAGGCGTAGCGCAGCAGATCGTCGAAATCGCGCGGCCGCTGCGGCTGCAGGTCCTCGCGCGCGGCCGCGATCAGCCTGCGCACCGCCGCAACCGGCAGGCCGCAGCGATCGCGCAGTCGCAGCACCACCCGTGCGCAGGGCGCTTCGCCGCGACCTTCGCCGAGCGCGGCGTCGAGCGCGTCGAGCGCGGCACGGCGTGACGCCGGATCTCCGCCGCCGCCGTCCGCGCACGGCTCGTCCGCGATGTCGTCGATGTGGCGGCAGACCCGATACAGCGCTTCGACGCCCTGCCGGCGCGGGCCCAGCAGCAGACTGGCCAGAAAAAACGTGCGCCCGTGGCGGCGCATCGCGCTGGCCGACAGCGCGGCCACCGCCTCCGCGAGTTCGCGGTCAGCGCCGGCCATGCGCGTCGACCGCCGGGATCAGGCGATCCAGCGCCTTGGCCGATGTCAGCACACCGGGTACGCCCGCGCCCGGATGGGTGCCGGCACCGACCAGATACAGGTCGTCGCACTCCTCGGAGCGGTTGTGGAAACGGAAATACGCCGACTGCAGCAGATCCGGATGCAGCGAGAAGCCGCTGCCGTGCTCGCTCATCAGAGCGTCGGCGAAGTAGCGCGGAGTGATCGCGTGCGCGAAGCGCAGACGCGCGCGCAGGCCCGGCAGGGCGCGCGCCTCCAGGAAATCCAGCACGCGCTCGCGGAACGCCGGCTCCGCGGTCTCCCAGTCGATACCGGCGCGGAGATTCGGCACCGGCACCAACACGTAGAAAGCATCGATCCCGGCCGGCGCCATGCCCGGATCGGTCGCCTTCGGCCGATGCAGATAGGCGCTGAAACGCGGCGGCAACGTCTCGCCGTCGAACAGCGCGTCGAGCTGAGCGCGGTACTCGCGGTCCAGCACGATCGTGTGATGCGCGACCTCGGGGTATTCGCCATCGGTCGCGAAATAGAGCACATACAGGCCCATCGAATGGCGCAAGCGGCCGAGTTTCGACGCGCTCCAGCGACGGCGCACGGGCGCATCGAGCAGACGCCCGTACAGCACCGCCGGGTCGAGGTTGCTCACCGCCAACTGCGGCGCGATCCGCTCGCCGTCGGCGAACTCGATCGCGTCCAGCCGGCGCTCGCGCACGCGCACCCGCGAGACCGTGCGCCCGTAGTGGAAACGCACACCCATGCCGCGCGCGGCGCGTTCCAGTGCGCGCACCAGTTCGCCGGTGCCGCCGCGCACGTACCACACGCCCGCTGCCTGCTCCAGATGCACGATGAGCGCGTAGATCGCCGAGGTGCGGAACGGATGGCCGCCGACCAGCAGCGGATGCACGCTGAGGATCTCGCGCAACCGGCGATCGCGCACGAAACGCGAGACCGCGGCATGCACCGAACGGTCGGCGCGCAATCCGGCCAGCGCCGGCAGCGCCCGCAGCATCGACCACCAGTCCAGGAACGGCGTATCGCCGCGGCGTTCGTA
>JBIJAD010000232.1:0-6371 GCA_044345955.1 Lysobacteraceae bacterium | reverse complement strand
CGACCCCGCATCGTGGCGTCGGCCACGTGCCTACGCTACGCTAGCACGCGTCCGCCGCCCCGCTGCGGGGCGGCTTAACTCAGCAACTGTCTTGATCAGCGTGGTTTAATCAGATCATCGCTACTTGCCCTTCGCCCGCTCTGATCTCGTCCCGACGCCGCGCATTGACGATCGTCAGCAGCTTGCGCATGCACGCCACGAGCGCCACTTTCGCCACCTTGCCGCGCGCGCGGAGTTTCGTTGATAGTGCGCTTTCATCTCGGGATTCCAACGCACCGCCGAGAGCGTCGCCATGTACAGTGCCACGCGCACGTCGGGACGCCCGCCGTAGATGCTGCGCTTGCCCTGCGTCTGGCCGCTGTCGCGATTGTGCGGGGCCACGCCGACCAGTTTAGCGATCTGCCGGCGATGCAGATGCCCCAGCTCCGGCAACAGCGCCAGGACGGTCGCTTGAAACACCGGACCGAGGCCCTTCGACGAACGCAGCGCGGGCGTAGTGTGCGCTTGCAGCAACGTTTTGATCTGCGCATCGATCGCCGCTTGTTCGCGCTGCAGCGCGGCGGCCGTTTTCTTCATCAGAGCGCGGATCTCCGGCAGTGTCATCGCCCACTGCTGGCGCGTGCGTTGCAGCGCTTCGGTCACTTGGCTGCGGCGTCGCAGCCAGTGTTTCAAGGTGCTTTGCCAAGGCAGATGCGGGCGATGCGGACGGAGGCGGGTGTGAAACGCCCGTGCCATCTCCGCGAGTATGCGGGCATCCAGCGCATCGGTCTTCGCCCATTGGCCGGTCGCGCGCGCGTAGTCGCGGGCTTGCCGGGGGTTGACCCGCGCGATCCACAGCCCCGCGTCGGTACACGCGGCCAGGACGGAGTCCTCGTAGCCGCCGGTGGCTTCCAGCACGATGCGGACGTCGGCTTGTTGGCGCAACAGGCGGACGAGCCGGTCGATGCCCGCTCGGGTGTTGGGGAAATGCCGGACCTGCGGGTCGCCTTCGATCGCCACATCCAACGCCGTCTTGCCGATATCGATTCCCACTGCGACCATCGTCGTTCTCCGCTAAAGTAGAGGTGTCGAGAGCAGCTCGCCTTCAGCCCACGCTTATCGGTGCGAGGGAAACCTCGTGCAACTGTTCGGGCGTCGAAGGCGAGTACCGGTATGCGGCCCTGGCTGAGTTACGGTGCCGTTTACACCGAGGCGTTATCGGGCGCGCATACCGGGCTCTCGGCGCTTAGACTACGGAAACTTGAAGACATAAGGCGTTAGGCTACAGAAGGAGCATTCTCATGGGTGAATGGTCAGATTTTTTTGAAGATTTTCCTGAAGAAAATCCCGCGAACTGGATCAATGGTGTGTACGCCGGCCCCAACGGCGCCCAATTGCACCGTGATCATCAAGCAAGAGTCGATGTGGCACGCTCTAAGGTGGCCGCAGATCAAGCACGGCTCGATTCGACGATTAGCAAAATAATTGCTGAGGGCATCGCCCGGGAAAAACTCAACAAAGCCAGCAGCTGAAATCCTGTCGGCTGTAGCCAAACAATTCGCCTATGGACTCCCCACACAAGTACCGTCCGTCGGCTGATTGAACGATCCTGATCATCGGCAAAGCGGAACGGTTGCATTCGCCTATCAGGCTTTTCGATGCGCGCGCAGCGCCCGAGCCATCATGAAAGTCGCGAAGCAGTGCCTATCGTTCAATCGACCTCAGCCTCGTATCCAGGGTCTCGCCCCGGCGAGGCCCGGAGAACACCGACCTCTGCACAGCAACGTCCGCAGCGATGTCGATACCGTACACAAGTCGGCACTCGCGTGATGACATGCTGTCGATGGTTCGTGATGGCATTCGTGACTCCCGGATCTCGCCCTTCGCGAGATCCGGGCTACGGGGCTTGAGGATCGCGAGCGTTGAGCGCAACGAGTCGTGCGGATGTGGCGGCGCGCGCGAAGACGCTTCAATGGGTGCTGTCTCGCTCCAGTGCCGCGAGCGCTTCGTCGAACGCCGCTTCGCGATAACCGACGATCCGGCGGTCGCCGATCAGCAGCACCGGGACCGCCGGCGTCTCCAGTCGCGCGTACAGCGCGGCGGCTTCGGCGGATTCGTCGATCACGTATTCGCGATAGGCGACGCCGCGCGCCTGCAGGAACTGCCGTGTCTTCAGGCACCACGGGCAGCGCGCGTTCGAGAACAGCACGACCGGTTCGCCGGCGGCCGCGCGGAATGCGGAGTAATCGGCGATGGTGTAGGCCGGCGGTGGAAACCAGCGGTGATACTGGCGGATCGCGGCCGGTGTCGCGTAGTAACCGGCTGCCAGCGATGCGGCCAGCCCGAGCGGAAAGGACAGGGCGCCGAGGATCCGTCGCATGGACATCGTGTGTGCTCCTGCATCGGCGCCGTGCGCGCAGTGCGGACGACGCCTGTTCTTCGGGAGCCCCGGGCGACAGGTCGCCCGGGGAGGTGCGCCGTCCGATTCACGGACATTCGGCGATGCACGCGGTCCACTGATCCCAGCAGAAGCTCGGATCGTCGTTGCGCAGGCAGGCCGTGCGCTGCGAGGCGCATGCCTGCCAACAGGCGTTGACCCATGCCGCTTCCGCTCCCGGCGCGAACTGCAGCCCCGCGCCGAAAACGAGCGCGCACAGCCCCAACTGGACTTTCCGTACCGTTTTCATGATCGATTCCTCCAATGTGGTGATCGGGTTTCGCCGTCGTCGGCACCGCGATCGCGCGTTCGTGCCTGCGTTCGATGCCGTGTTCGATCGCACTTCCGTTCGCTCGTTCGTCGCTGCGTGCATCAGGCATGAACAGGCTAAGGGCAATGTGCGCCTGCGCCGTTGACACGGCTTGGCCGCCCGCTGTGCGCGTTGCGGTCACGGTCGGCAGCGATTGCGCTGCGCGATCCCGAGGGAAACAGGGGTCAGAGTGGGCTTTCAGGGCAACGTGGGTCAGAGTGATATTCCTTGAAAGATTGCCCGACAAGAAATATTTGGCGCTTGATGGTGCTGGGTGAGTAGCGTAGTCGCCGCGCCCCACCAGGTCGGTCTTCACCGCCCCAACGGCAACCCCCGGAACGCCTTCACCGTGCGCAGGACGAAACTCGAATTCACGTCCGCGACGCCGGCCTGGTTGAGCAGGCGGTCGAGCAGGAAGCGGGAGAAGTGTTCGAGATCGCGCACGACCACGTGCAGCAGGTAGTCCATGTCGCCGGTCAGGGCGTGGCAGGCGACGACTTCCTCCCAACTGTCGACGCAGTTGGCGAAGGCGGCCACCGCTTCGGCGTCGTGGCGAGCGAGCTGGACGCGGACGAAGGCCTGCAGGCCGAGGCCGAGGCGTTCGGGGTCGACCTCGGCGCGGTAGCCGGCGATCACGCCGTCGCGTTCGAGGCGCTGGACCCGGCGCAGGCAGGCCGAGGCCGACAGGTGCACCCGCTCGGCCAGCTCGGCGTTGGTCAGGCGCCCGGAGCGCTGCAGCTCGGCCAGCAGCAGCAGGTCGGTGCGGTCGAGATCGACGGTTGGCATGATCTTGTCCTGAATACGCAGCAGACGAGATTTTCTTGCGCAGTAAACCTCCATTGAAGCAATCAAGCAAGCTTCTTGCGGCCGCAAGCGCCTACAGTGTGCGGATGCGGGTGTCGCCCGCGCCCGGGCCGGAGCGCCCGTCCCCGCACAGGAGCCGCCATGAACGCCCAGCCGCAGCGCGTCGAGCACCACATGACCGACAAGGGGTACGTCCCGGTCTACACCACCGCCGTGGTCGAGCAGCCCTGGGCCGCGTACAGCGAGACCGATCACCGCGTCTGGGCGACCCTGTTCGAGCGCCAGCAGGCGCTGCTGGTCGGCCGCGCCAGCGGGGAGTTCCTGCGCAACCAGGGCGCCATGGGCATGACCGCGGACCGGATCCCGAAATTCGCCGATCTCAACCGCGCCCTGCGCGCCGCGACCGGCTGGGAACTGATCGGGGTCGAAGGCCTGCTGCCGGAACTCACGTTCTTCGAGCATCTGGCGAACCGCCGCTTCCCGGTGACCTGGTGGATCCGCAAGCCCGAACAACTGGACTACCTGGCCGAGCCGGACCTGTTCCACGACCTGTTCGGCCACGTGCCGCTGCTGATGAACCCGCTGTTCGCCGACTACATGCAGGCCTACGGTGCCGGCGGAGTGAAGGCGCATGCGATCGGTCCGGAGGCGCTGGTCAATCTGACCCGGCTGTACTGGTACACGGTGGAGTTCGGTTTGATCCGTGAGCCCGAGGGCCTGCGCATCTACGGTGCCGGAATCGTCAGCTCTGCGGGTGAATCCAAGTACTGCCTGGAGAGTGCGGCGCCGAACCGGATCGGCTTTGATCTGAAGCGGATCATGCGCACCCGCTACCGCATCGACAGCTATCAGAAGACCTATTTCGTCATCGACGATTTCGCCCAGCTGTTCGATGCCACCCGGCCGGACTTCCGCCCCTACTACTCCGAGCTCGCCCCGCTGGAGTCGTTCCCGGCCGGCAGCGTGCAGGCTGCGGACCGCGTGTTCAACCGCGGCACGGGGGAGGGTTGGCTGAGTGGCGGCGACGTGTGAGTGCCTGGCGTAGTCGCATCTGCAGCTGATAGCTGGGCGGCGCGCCTCTGACACCCGGCAACGCCCGGAACTGCAAGCCACAAACAAACGGCCCCGCGCGAATCGATTCGCGCGGGGCCGTTTGTTTGAGCGCTGAACTGAGTTGGATCAGCGCTTCATGAAGTTGAAGAACTCTTCGTTGGTCTTGGTGTTCTTCATCTTGTCGAGCAGGAACTCGATCGCGGCGAGCTCATCCATCGGATGCAGCAGCTTGCGCAGGATCCAGATCTTCTGCAGGAAGTCGGCATCGATCAGCAGCTCCTCGCGGCGGGTGCCGGAGCGGTTGATATTGACCGCCGGGTACACGCGCTTCTCGGCGATGCGGCGATCCATATGGACCTCCATATTGCCGGTGCCCTTGAACTCCTCGTAGATCACCTCGTCCATCTTCGAGCCGGTCTCGACCAGCGCGGTGGCGATGATGGTCAGCGAGCCGCCTTCCTCGACGTTGCGGGCGGCACCGAAGAAGCGCTTCGGCCGCTGCAGCGCGTTGGCGTCGACGCCGCCGGTCAGCACCTTGCCCGAGCTCGGCACCACGGTGTTGTAGGCGCGGGCCAGACGGGTGATCGAGTCGAGCAGGATCACCACGTCCTTCTTGTGTTCGACCAGGCGCTTGGCGCGCTCGATCACCATCTCGGCGACCTGCACGTGGCGGGCAGCAGGCTCGTCAAACGTCGAGCTGACCACTTCGCCGCGCACGGTGCGGCTCATTTCGGGGACTTCTTCCGGGCGCTCGTCGATCAGCAGCACGATGAGATGCACGTCCGGATGGTTGTAGCTGATCGCGGACGCGATGTTCTGCAGCAGCATGGTCTTGCCGGCTTTCGGCGGCGACACGATCAGGCCGCGCTGGCCTTTGCCGATCGGGCTCATCAGATCCATGATGCGGCCGGTGATGTCCTCGGTGCTGCCGTTGCCGCGCTCCAGCACGAAGCGCTTGCGCGGGAACAGCGGCGTGAGGTTTTCGAACAGGGCCTTGTTCTTGGAGGCTTCCGGTGGCTCACCGTTGATGGTGTCGACCTTGGCCAGCGCGAAGTAGCGCTCACCGTCTTTCGGCGAGCGGATGCGGCCGGTCATGTAGTCGCCGGTGCGCAGGTTGAAGCGGCGGATCTGGCTCGGCGAGATGTAGACGTCGTCCGGGCCAGCCAGATAGCTCGCTTCGGCGCCACGAAGGAAGCCGAAGCCGTCGGGCAGGATCTCCAGCACGCCTTCGCCGGCGACGCCGTCACCGAAGCGGGTCAGTACCTTCATGATCGCGAAGGTGACGTCCTGCTTGCGCATGCGCGCAACGGTCTCGGTGATGCGCAGGGTCTCGGCCAGATCCATCAGCTGGTCGGCACGCATGCGCTTCAGCTCGGTCAGGCTGTAGCTCGGCATGTTGGCCGGCGGCTGGTAGGGCGCGTTCTGCGGCGGCGGAAGGTTGTCATCGTCGACGTCGCCACCGTTCTGCTGGCCGCCGCCCTGGGCGCGCTCGCGGTTGCGGCGCTCGCGCCGGCGCTCGCGGAACTCGCGACGACTTTCGCGGCGCTCGCGGCGGGCCTGTTCGGCGGGATCCTCGCTTGAGGGCTCGCCGCCGCCAGCGGCGCTTGCGTCACCGGAGTCCGGCTGTGCGCCAGCAGTCTGGTTCGGCTCGGTGACCAGGCCCGTCGCGGTCTCGGCGGGCGTGCCAGGCATCGGTGCAGACGGGCTGCTTGCCGCGGATGCAGATTCAGACACGGGCGCAGACGTGGACACAGCCGCAGTTGCGGGTGCGGGTCCAGCAGGCGCGGG
>JBIJAD010000231.1:0-6375 GCA_044345955.1 Lysobacteraceae bacterium | reverse complement strand
TCGCGTCCGCAGCCACCTTCTGCACCACGCAATTGACCCCGCGCTCGGCGACCGCGCGCGCGACGTGGGTGTAGTTGAGGCTGGTGTAGCGGCGCTGGGCCTGACGCGAGCCCAGCAGCGCGCCGGACTGCAGATAGAACTCCTCCACCTCGATATGCGCCGGCAGCGCGTCGCGCTTGATCGCGTCCACATAGTTCAGGCGCGGGAAGTCGTCGCCGAACTGCCGGCCGAGGAACGGCGCCAGGAAGCGCCGCTGCAGATCGTTCGCCGGCACCGGCGGGGCCAGCGACAGCGCGGTGTACAGATGCATCTCGCGCGCCGGATCCGCGGCGCAGCGGTCGTAGATCGCATTGAGCAGACGATGCGGTTTGCCGATGCCCAGCGGTGCGGCCAGATGCAGCGGGCCGTGGACACGGGCGAGGAGGGCGTCGACCGCGTCTTCGAGGCGGTCCAGACGCAGGGGTGAAGGCGAGGCGGTGTCGGTCATGGCCGCATCATCGCCAAGAATCGCGCGATCGTCCCGATCCGGATCAAAAAAACCGCCATCGCCGGCCCCGGTCGCGGGACGCGCATCGCGCCACTTGCGGGACCGGGCCCGCCGGAAGGGGCCCGCCGCTGCCGTCGATCGGCAAACCGGGGCGGGGGCTTGACAGCATCGTTTACAGGCGTAATCTGATTTCAATTACAGACGTAAACGTATTCCCATGCAGATCAGCGACGCCGAATCGGTGGTGATGGAAGTGCTCTGGCAGCGCAGCCCGCGCAGCGCGGAGGACGTGGCCGCGGCGCTGGCCGAGTCCCGGCAGTGGCAGGAGGCGACCGTGAAGACCCTGCTCAACCGTCTGCTCAACAAGGGCGCGATCGAGGCGATCCGCGACGGTCGCCGCTATCTCTACAGCCCGAAGCTGCAGCGCCGGGACTGGGTGACGGACGAAAGCCAGAGTCTGCTCGCGCGGCTGTTCGACGGTCGCATCGCGCCGCTGGTCGCGCATTTCAGCCAGCACCGCAAACTCAGCGCCGAGGATGTCGCCGAACTGCGCCGGTTGGTGGCGTCGCTGGACGACCAGACCGACGATCAGGCCGACGGGCAAACCGACAAGCCGGCACGGCAGGAGGCGGACGATGATCGGCATCCCTGAGATCGACGCGGGCGCCGCGCTCGCCCTGCTGCTGCGCGCGACCTTCGCGGTCAGCGTCGCCGTCGTGGTCCTGTGGCCGTTGCGCCGCGCGCTGCGCCGTCGCTTCGGAGCCGGCGTCGCCTACGCCGCGTGGTGGCTGATCCCCGCGGTCGCGATCGCCTGCCTGCTGCCGGCGCGGGTCGAGCAGGCCACGACGGTCGCCGCGCCGCTGGCGCAGACCGCGGCGCCGGTTGTGGCAGCGGTGGTCGAAGCGCCGGCGGTCTCGATTCCGCCCGGGTTCTGGCTGCTGCTGTGGGCGCTCGGCGCGCTCGGCATGGCCCTGCGCCTGTGGTGCCTGCAGCGCCGTTTCGAGCGTGGCCTCGGCGAGTTGCAGCCGCTGCCGGAACGGCTGTGGCGTTCGTCGGCCCGGAGCGGTCTGCCCGCGGTGATCGGCGCGTTGCGCGCGCGGATCGTGCTGCCGGAGGATTTCGCGCAGCGCTACGACCCCGAGCAGCAGGGACTGCTGCTCGCGCACGAGCGCACTCATCTGGATCGCGGCGATCCGCTTGCCAATCTCGCGGTCGCCGCGCTGCGCTGCCTGTTCTGGTTCAACCCGCTGGTGCCGCTGGCCGCGGCCCGTTTCCGCCACGATCAGGAACTGGCCTGCGACCAGGCCGTGATCGTGGTCCATCCGAATTCGCGACGCGCGTACGGCGAAGCGATGCTCAAGACCCTCATGGCCGACCGGCAGGCGCCGCTGGGCTGCCACTGGGGGATCTCCCATCCGTTGAAGGAGAGAGTCATGCAACTCAAATCATCCGCCCCGCGTCCGTGGGTGCGGCGGATAGGCGTCGCCGCGGTGGCGCTGTCGATCTTCGGCGCCGGGTTCGCGGTGTGGTCGGCGCAGCCGCCGCGCTACGTCGCCGCGTCCGGCGCCGACGATCGCGCCGACAATCGCGCCGATTTTCTCGCCCATTTTCGCGCCGACTTCCAACTGCGCATCGACGACGGCGCCCCGACCCGCTTCGCGATCGCCGACGATTACGGCAGGCCGTTCGCGCTCGCGCATCGCGGCGAAGACGGCAAGAACCTGCAGATCGAAGGCGTCGTGCGCGAAACCGCCGACCGCGGCCACGACATCGCGCTGGTGCTGAAGCAGGACGGTCGCCTGATCGCGAAACCGCGCCTGATCACAGCGCGCAATGCGCCGGCGGTGGTCAGGATCGGCGGCGAAACGCCCGCGGGCGGTTTCGATGGGATCGAGCTGACCGTCGCGATCGCGCCGGAGGATCCGCCGGCGCCTCCGGCACCGCTCTCGCCACCCTCGCCGCCGCAACCCCCGGTGCCGCTTGCGCCGCAGGCCAAAGCAGGCCCGCTTGCACCGCCTGTGCAGCCTGCACCGCTCGCTCCGCTTGCGCCGCCCGCACCACCGTCGCAACCCGCCCCCCCTGCGCCTCCCGCGCCTCCCGCACCGGCGGCGGCTGTGCACCGGATCGACAGCGCACGCATCGCACGTGCCGTCCGTGTGCAGACCGTGAAGGCCGAAGCGGCGCGCGCGGCGGCGGTGCAGGCGCAGGCCGATGCCGTCCGCAATGCCGAACACGTCGAAGCGGTGCGTGCCGACGTCGCCCGTGCCATGGTCGCAGCGAGGGAAGCGGAAGACGCCGCGCATGCGGCGGTGGCGATGGCGGCCCTCGCCGATCGCGACGTGGCCCAGGCGCAGAAGGCGCGTGCCGCGGCGATGACCGAAGAACAGCGCGCCGCCGAAATGGCCGCCATCCGCGAGCGGGTCGCCCGCGAGCGCGACAGGCTGCGGGCGATGGCCGCTGCCCGTGAAGCCGCGGCAGCGCAGGCCGCGGCCGAAGCCTCCGCCGCCAGGGCGCCGGAAGCGCCGTGACCACGACGTCCGCGCCGTCCGGTGCCGGGCGGCGCGGACGCGGATCGGCAGGTCGGGATCGGCTGGTCAGGATCGACCTACCACGTTCAACCGATCAGCAACTTCCCCGCCGCGATCAGCAGCACCACGCCCAGCGCGTAGCGCAGGGCGCGCACCGGCAGCCATTTCAGGCCGAGCTGGGTGCCGATCAACGCCCCCAGCGCCACCGCACCCAGCCACAGCGGCAACATCTGCGGCAGCGCCTGCTGCGAGGACAGCAGACCCGCCAGCGCGGTCAGCGAATTGATCCAGACGAACGCCACCGAGGTGCCGCTGGCCTCGCGGGTCGGCATCCAGTGCGCGAACAGCAGCAGCGGGGTGAGGAAGATCGCGCCGCCGGTGCCGGTCAGGCCGGAGAGCGTGCCGATCGTGCCGCCGGCGAGCAGCCCCGCCCACCACGGCACTCGCCTGCCGACCGCGCGCGCATCGTCGGCCTCGGCGCGATGGGCCGAACGGAACACCCCGGCTGCGGCCACCAGCAGCACCAGCCCCAGCAACAGGGAATAACTCTCCTTCGGCAATTTCACCTGCGCGGCGAAGAACGCCGCCGGTGCGGACGCCAGCACGAACGGCAGGATGTTGCGCCAGCGCACGAAACCGCCGCGCCAGAACCGGTACAGCCCGATCCCGCCGACCAGCAGGTTCAGCGCCAGCGCGGTCGGCCGCATCTGCTCCGGGGCGAAGCCCAGCAAGGCCATCGCCGCCAGATAACCGCTGGCGCCGGCATGCCCGACCGAGGAATAGAGCGTGGCGACGAGCAGGAACAGCAGCGCCAGCCACAGCGCGTCGGGCGTCATCGTCGACTCACTTCAGCGCGTCGTTGAGCAGCACTGCCAGCCGGTATCCCGCGATCCGCAATTGCGCATCGGCGGTCGGGCGCCAGCGGACGAAATACGCCGGATCGATGCGCGGCTTAGGCGGATAGAAACCGTCCTTCAGCACGATCCGGCAGGAGGCCTCGGCCCAGGCGCCGGGGTCGTTCCCGCCGATCCGCGCCTCCGGCGGCAGCGGCATGCCCCGCAACTGGCGCAACTGCCGGCGTTCGCCCGCGCCGCCGCGGGTGACCATGTCGCCGTCCCACAGCCGGTGCAGGTTCGAACCTTTGCCGTCGATCTGCACCTGCACCGTGTTGCCGCCGCGGTCGCGCGCATAGCCCGCGTGCAGCGGCTGATGCGCATCGCCGACGAAGTGGACCAGGAATTTCAGCGCCTGCGTGCGGACCGCGTCGGGCTGGCGGCGATCGGCCAGCAGATCGCGCTGGCGACGGATCGCTTCGATCACGCAATCGCCGTCGGGGCAATGCGCCGCCGGCCGGTAGGTGCAGCCGTCCTCGGCCAGATTGACGTAGTGCCACCGCGACGAGCGCCGGCCGAGATCGGCATCGCGTTCGCGCAATTCATCGGCCCAGTTCGAGACTCCGGCCAGCGTGGGATCGGCCTCGACGCGCAGCAGCCGCGCGATTTCGGCGCGGGCCGCGGGCCGCAGTTCGGGCTCGGCCAGACGCGCGACCAGACGATGACCGGTGGGGCCCCAGGCGAGGGCGGTGGAGGCGGGCAGCAGCGCCGCCAGCAGGAAGACGAAGGGACGGGTGACAAAAAAAGGGGTCATGCGGTGGAGAGTAACCGACACGACCCGTCGGGCAGAACCTCGCCCCGACCCGCGGGGCACGCATCGCCGGCCGCGGGGGGCCGGCGATGCGGTCGCAAGCATCAGAACTTGAAGACGTAGGCGGCGCCGTAGACCAGCGGGTCGATCTCGACCGTGCCGATGTCCGCACCGTTCAGATTGACGTCGGTGTCGATGTCGATCCAGCGCGCATCGATGCGGATCGCACCGTTCTCGCCGACCTTGAAGTCGATGCCGGCATGCGCGGCGAGACCCCAGGAATCGTCGAGATCCAGATCCGCACCGGCCAACGCGCCGGTGGTGTCTTCGCTGAAGAACTTGGTGAAGTTGACGCCGGCGCCGATGAACGGCTTCACGTTGCCGTCGCCGAAGTGGTACTGCAGCGAAACGGTCGGCGGCAGGTGCTTGGTCGAACCGACGCGGCCGAGGCCGTCGATGTTGATGTCGTGCTGGAACGGCAGCGACGCCAGCACCTCGATGCCGAGGTTGTCGCGGATGAAATACTCGGCGGTGATGGTCGGGCGCACGTTGCTGTCGACTTCGACATCGAGCGCGCCGCCGACGAGGCTGCCGTTGTCGCTCTTGGGGTTGACCTGGTGCGCGCCGACGCTGAAGGTCCACTCGCCGGCCTCCTGGGCGAATGCGGGGGCGGCGAGGCCGCCGAAGGCGAGGGCGAGAGCGAGCGGGGCGTAACGACGAATCATGAGGTTGCCTCCTGGGCAGTGGATGTGGAATCAGCCGGATTGGCCGGCAGTATCTCCGCGCCTTTCCGGGCGCCGCTTGAGAATGATCAAATTCTTAACATTTGGCCAGCGTCGTTAGTCACGGTCGGCCGCCGCCGCTCCCGTCCGGGAGTCCGGCCCTTGCCGGTCCCGGGACCGGCAAGGGCCCCGATCCGCTAAAATGCCGGGCTTCCCATCCGTTCCCCCCTGCCTCAGGAGCAGCCCGCCCATGGCGATCAAGGTTGGCATCAATGGTTTCGGCCGCATCGGCCGCAACGTCCTGCGTTCCGCGGTCCAGAATTTCGGCGACGAGATCGAGATCGTCGGCATCAACGACCTGCTCGAACCCGAGTACCTGGCCTACATGCTCCGCTACGATTCGGTCCACGGCCGCTTCAAGGGCGAGGTCTCGGTCGACGGCCACACCCTGATCGTCAACGGCAAGCGCATCCGCCTGACCCAGGAGCGCGACCCGGCCAGCCTCAAGTGGGACGAAGTCGGCGCCGAAGTCGTGATCGAATCCACCGGCCTGTTCCTCGACAAGGCCACCGCCGAGAAGCACCTCGCCGCCGGGGCGAAGAAAGTGATCCTCTCGGCGCCATCCAAGGACGACACCCCGATGTTCGTCTACGGCGTGAACCATGCGAAATACGCCGGCGAGGCGATCGTCTCCAACGCCTCCTGCACCACCAACTGCCTGGCGCCGATCGCCAAGGTCCTGCACGACAAGTGGGGCATCAAGCGCGGCCTGATGACCACCGTGCACGCCGCCACCGCCACCCAGAAGACCGTCGACGGCCCGTCCAACAAGGACTGGCGCGGCGGCCGCGGCATCCTCGAGAACATCATTCCCTCCAGCACCGGCGCCGCCAAGGCCGTCGGCGTGGTCCTGCCCGATCTCAAGGGCAAGCTCACCGGCATGGCCTTCCGCGTCCCGACCTCGGACGTGTCGGTCGTCGATCTGACCTGCGAA
>JBIJAD010000230.1:0-6470 GCA_044345955.1 Lysobacteraceae bacterium | reverse complement strand
GCTTGGGCATGAAGGTGGCGGTCTTGCCGTTGCGGTGGGCGACGTTCTTGACCACGTACTTGAGGGTCAGCAGTTCGTCGGCCTTCTGCACCAGCGAATTGAACTTGGTGCCGATCTCGCACTGGCCGGCGTTGGCGACCTCGTGGTGATGCACTTCGACCTCGATGCCCAGCTCGGTCAGGGTCTTGCACATTTCGGCGCGCAGGTCGTGCAGCGAATCGAGCGGCGCGACCGGGAAGTAGCCACCCTTGACCATCGGCCGGTAGCCGGTGTTGCCGCCTTCGTATTCGCGGCCGCTGTTCCAGTGCGCTTCTTCCGAATCGATGTGGAAGAAGGTGTGGCCCATCTCGTTGGCGAAACGGACGCTGTCGAAGATGAAGAACTCCGGTTCCGGGCCGAAGAAGGCCTGGTCGGCGATGCCGCTGGCCTTGAGGAAGGCCTCGGCGCGCTTGGCCACGCCGCGCGGGCAGCGCGAGTAGCCCTGCATGGTCGCCGGATCGAGCACGTCGCAGGTCAGGACCAGGGTCGGATCGGCGGTGAACGGGTCGAGGAAGGCGGTGGCGGCATCCGGCAGCAGGATCATGTCGGACTCGTTGATGCCCTTCCAGCCGCTGATCGAGGAGCCGTCGAACATCTTGCCGTCTTCGAACAGGCCCGGTTCGATGATCGAGGCGGGGAAGGTGACGTGATGCTGGACGCCGCGCATGTCGGCGAAGCGCAGGTCGACGAATTCGACCTTGTGGTCCTTGACGAGTTTTTCGACGTGGTCGAGGGACATCTTCGGAAGCTCCGATGGGTGAAGGATGCCGGTACCATTGCAAGCCGCGTGCCAGCCGGCCACCCCATGCAAGCCATTGATTTTGCTTTTGAATCCGCCGGCCGGCCACGTCATTTGCACCTTCTCGGTGCAATTCGTGTCGCATCCGCCCCTTTTCGGTACAACCGGCCATCGCCCATGCGCCTCATCGTCCTCGCCCTGACCTCGCTCACCTTGCTCGGCGTCGTCTCCGCGGCCGCACCGGCCCGCGCACAGGCGCCGGCGCCGGGTTTCGACACCTGCCTGGTGCTCAGCGGCGGCGGCGCCCGCGGTATGGCCCATGTCGGCGTGATCAAGGTGCTGGAGCGCGAGCGCATCCCGGTCGACTGCATCGTCGGCACCAGCATGGGCGCGGTGGTCGGCAGCCTGTACGCCAGCGGGCTGACCGCGGACGAGATCGAGGTCCGACTGCGCGCACTGGACTGGAACACGATGTTCGTCGACCGCATCGACCGCAGCGTGTTTCCGGCACGGCGCAAGGCCGAGGACCGCAGCTTCCTCGCCAAGGGCGGGTTCGGCCTGCGCGATGGACGGCTCGGTCTGCCGCCGTCGGTGTTCGAGGGCCAGCGGCTGGCGCTGGCGCTGCGCGCGGCATTGCGGCCGAGCGCCGGAATCGACGATTTCGACGCGCTGCCGATCCCCTACCGCGCGATCGGCACCGATCTGGAAACCGGCGAAGCCGTGTCGATGGATCGCGGCGATCTGGTCAACGCGGTGCGCGCGAGCATGGCGGTGCCCGGCGCGTTCGCGCCGGTGAGCTACGGCGATCGCTCGGTGATCGACGGCGGCGTGGCGATGAACCTGCCGGTGGAGATCGCGCAGGCCTGGGGCGCGCGCCGGATCATCGCAGTGGACATCGGCGCCACGCTCAAGACCCGCGATCAGTTGCTCGATCCCTTCAGCATCACCGATCAGATGATCACCGCGCTGATGCGGCGCGAAACCGAACGCCAACGCGCACGACTGGGCGCGGGCGACGTCCTCATCGTGCCCGAACTGGGCGATCTGAGTTCGGCCGATTTCAGCGCCGGGCTGGATCGCGGCATCCCGCTGGGCGCGGCGGCGACGGAAGCGGCGCTGGCGCAGTTGCGTCCGCTGAAGGTGTCGCCCGAGGCCTACGCGACGTGGCGCGAGGCGCGCGCGCAGCGGCTGCGCCCGCTCGGCGCGGTGTCGCGGGTCGAACTGGTCAACACCTCTGCGATGGACGACGCCGCGATCCGCGCGCAGATCGACGTGCAGCCCGGCGCACCGGTGGATCCGGAGGCGATCGAGCGCGATCTGGGCCGGCTGTACGGCCAGGGCATGTTCTCGCGCGCCTACTACACCCTGCAGCGCGACGACGACGGCGGCACCGTGCTGACCTACGTTGCCCGCAGCCGGCGCTGGGAAGAGGACGGCACCCTGCGCTTCGGTCTGTTCATGCAGGACGATTTCGAGGGCGGCGGCGCGTATCAGCTCGGCGCGCGCTACGCCCGCCGCGAACTCAACCGCTTCGGCGGCGAGCTTGCGCTCGAAGCGCGGCTGGGCGACCGCAACCGCGCCTTCGCCGAATGGCATCAGCCGCTGAACCTGCGGCGCAGCGTTTTCCTGCGGCCGTCGCTGGAATGGGCCGGCGAAAACCGCCGGCTGCTCGATCGCGACGACGCCACCGGCGAATATCGCCACAACCGCTGGGAAACCCGATTCGGCGTCGGCGCGACGCTCGCCGACTGGGGCGAGATCACCGCCAGCCCGTTCCTGCGCCGCAATCACTACGACCTGCGCGCCGACGCGCGGCCGGCGGCGCTGCCGCGCACCGCGACCAGCGCCGGCGTGGAACTGGCCTTCACGCTCGACACCCAGGACGACGCCGAATTCCCCTCGACCGGCTGGTATCTGCACGCCCGCCACACCCGCTACCTGCCGATCCTCGACGCCGACACCGAGGGCTTCACCTCGCGACTGCAGGCGTCGTACGCGTTCAGCGCACTGCGCGGGCGCTGGCAGCTCGTGCTGCAGGCGCAGGACCATCGCGGCGACGCCTACGAGGACACCGCCCTGCTCGGCGGGCCTTTCCGGCTCTCCGGCTACGGCATCGACCGCCTGCAGGGCACGGGCGCGGCGCTGGCGACCGCGCAATACCAGTACCCGCTGGCGCAGGTGCTGCAGTACCCGCTGTTCATCGGCGGCTCGCTGGAAGGCGGCCAGGTCTGGCGCCGCGACCGCGGCCCGGCCTTCGATCGCACCGTGTTCGGCGGCAGCGTCTACGGCGCGCTCGATACCCCGCTCGGCCCGATCTACATCGGCATCGGCCTGGCCGAGCAGGGACAGGAAACGGTGTTCCTGCGGCTGGGCCAGCCGGATTGAACCTCGCACCGCGCCGACATCGCCTCTCCGGCCAGCCGGACGCGGTTCGCCGACAGGCGCGGGAGCGGGAGCGGGCAGCCCAGCCGGATGGCCTCCTTGCGACAGTCGCTCAACGCACCACGCAGCCCTTCGGCTTCGGCGCGGAGGCGTCGCTGCCTTCGCGACAGATCCTGCGCACGACGACGGATTCGATCGAGAACTGCAGGAGAAAGCCGTCCGGACCGCCATCGCGCAGGAGATAGCCGCCGTTTCCGCCCTGCACGTCGAACCTGTCGAGGTCATAGCGCGCCGGCAGGCGGAGCGTGCGCACTGCCCCGGTACTGCCCGGGTCGCTCCCGAACACCACGCCGACGGTGCCCTCGGGCAGGAATTCGCCGTCGAGCATCGCGCCGCCGCTGCTGTAGAGATTGACCACGTCTTCCACATTGCCTGCGGCATCGTTGGTCACGCTGGCATTCACCCCGGCGCCGATCGCCTGACGGCCAGCCACGTTGACGTCGATGTAGTGCGGGGCCGGCAGCAGATAGAACGCGGTGTCTTCGGTCTCGAACCACGGGGCGGTCCTGGTGTCGTAGGAGAACGTCCCGGTCACCGGCGCGCCGACCGGCGCCAGGGTCCCGCCGAAGAGCACCTTGCCGGTGAATTCGAAAACCAGATCGGCGGCGCTCACGCCCAGCGGGAACAACAGCGACGCGAAGAACAATGCGATACGACGATTGCGGGACATGATTCCTTCCTGAAGTGGGCGATTGCGCCGGCAGAATGCCCGCGCTTGGGTATTCTATGGACGCGGCGATCGCCGCGACAGCGCGATCGACCCGATCTTCCGAAACCGACACGATGAACGACCTGCTCGCCGCCCTGCTGCTCGGCATCATCGAGGGCATCACCGAATTCCTGCCGATTTCCAGCACCGGGCATCTGCTCATCGCGCAGCACTGGCTCGGCCCGCGCAGCGATCTGTTCAACGTCGCGATCCAGGCCGGGGCGATCCTCGCGGTGGTCGCGATCTACCGCGAGCGCCTCTGGGGGCTCCTGGTCGGCTTCCGCAGACCGGAGAACTACGACTACGCGCTCAAGCTCGGCGTGGCCTTCGGCGTGACCGCGGTCGGCGGGCTGACGGTCAAGGCGCTGGGCTGGCAGTTGCCGGAGACCGTGACCCCGGTGGCTTGGGCGCTGATCCTCGGCGGCATCTGGATGCTGCTGGCCGAGCATTTCGCGGCGAAGCGTGCGGCGGTGCTGGGCGAGCGTTCGACCATCACCTGGACGGTCGCGATCCTGGTCGGCATCGCCCAGGTCGTGGCCGGCGTGTTTCCGGGCACCTCGCGCTCGGGCGCGACCATCTTCGTCGCCCTGCTCGCCGGTACCACCAACCGCGTGGCGGCGACCGAATTCGCCTTCCTGGTCGGCATCCCGACCATGTTCGCGGCCACCGGCTACGAATTCCTCGACCTCTACCGCGAGGGCGGGCTCGGCGACGAGGACTGGACCGCGCTGGCGGTGGCCTTCATCGCCTCGGCGATCACCGCCTTCGTCGCGGTGAAGTGGCTGCTGCGCTACATCCAGACCCACCGTTTCACGATCTTCGCCTGGTACCGGTTCGCGTTGGGTGGGCTGCTGCTGCTGATCGTGCCGGCCGGTCAATGAGCCGGCACGGGGCTTCGGCCTGTCGCGGCTGAATCGTCGCCGGGCCACGGCGCGCAGCCGGCTGCAGGCTTGTGTATCGTGCGGCTTCCACCGGCGTCGGCCGCAACCCCGACCGCCGCCCCCGCCCGTTGCACGGAAGCGCGCGCGGCCTGCCGCGCAGCCCCGCGATCGAACATGGAGCCCCCGATGAGCCGAACCGTCCTGCTGCCCCTGTTGCTGAGCCTGAGTCTGGCCGCCTGCACCCGCGGCCCGATGCCAGGTTCCGCGCCGGCCGATGCCGCGACCGGAGAGCGCGGCGGAACCGCAGCGGCGCTGTTGCCGGCCTATCACTGGCGCCTGCAGGACGCCGCCGACGCTGCCGGCAAGCGCATCGATGCCCTGCTGGTCCGCCGCAACCAGCCACTGCAACTGGACTTCGCCGACGGCCGGGTGGCGATCCACAACGCCTGCAACCACATCGGCGGCGCGGTGCGGATCGACGGCGAAACGGTGCGGATCGAGAACATGGTCGGCACCAAGATGGCCTGTCTGGACCCGGCGCTGTCGGCGCTGGACGCGGAAATCACCCGCCGCCTCGCCGGCGCATCGAAAATCGCGCTGGAACAACGCGATCCGCCGCTGCTGGTGTGGACCACGGCCAAGGGCGACGTGCTGCGCTTCGCCGGCACGCCCACGCCGGAAACGCTGTACGGCAGTTCGGGCGAAATCGTGTATCTGGAAGTCGGCCCGCAGACCAAGCCCTGCCGTGCCGGCCTGGAACCCGCCGAGCGCACATGCCTGGTCCTGCGCGAGTTGCGCTACGACGCCGAAGGCCAGCCGGTCGGCGAACCCGGGCCGTGGCAGACCGTCGCCCTGAACATCCAGGGCTTCAGCCACGAGCCCGGCATCCGCACCGTGCTCCGGGTCAAACGCTTCCAGATCCGCAACGCGCCCGCGGACACGCCGCAGGTCGCCTACGTTCTCGACACCGCGATCGAATCGGAAATGGTCGGGCCCTGACGAGCGCCTCCGAAGAGCGCCCGATCGATCCCTCGCCGCCGCACCGTCCACCGGAGAAACCACCATGCCGTCCCGCACCGCCCTGTCCCTGCCCCTCCTGCTGCTCGCCGTCGCCTGCACCGGAACCGCCGGCGCCGGCGAAGACCGCAGCCTGCGCGTCGATCGCGACGAGCTGGTCAACACCGGCGGCTGGACGCTGACCTCCGCCAGCGGCGGCGAGGCCGCCGGGGCGGTGCGCGCGCCGGGGATCGCGTTCGAGATGAAGTTCACCCGCGGCGAAGTGAGCGCCAACGGTGGCTGCAACGAACTGCGCGGCAGCTACACCGCCTCCGGCAGGCGCATGCGGTTCGACATCGCGATCACCACGCGGATGTCGTGCACCGACGACAAGAACCTCGCCGACCGCAGTTTCGTCGAACTGCTCAACCGCGAGTTCAAGGCCGAGCTGCTGGAACCGATGCCCTACCGCCTGCGCCTGACCGCCGACACCGGCGAAGTGCTGGAGTTCCAGTCGCAGCCGCTGCGGTTCTGATCGACGCGCGCGGCCCCGGGTCCGCGCGACGCCGGCTCAGGCCATCCGCCGGCTGCCCAGACGCTGCTCCTCGTCCAGCGTCTGTTGCTGGTTGCGATCGGTCTGCGGCGTCTGCTGCCGGTTCTGCTC
>JBIJAD010000229.1:0-6472 GCA_044345955.1 Lysobacteraceae bacterium | reverse complement strand
AAATGACGACGCCCCATCAGCAGCGTGTACGCCACATCCCCACAATCCAGCCCCGGATGCGCCGCCAGATGCGACGCCAACCGCTCCGCCTGCTGCCGCAACTGCGCCTCACTGCGCGCCGACAACACCACCAGCCAACCTCGACACGACGCCACCGCCACCGCGCGCGGCGGCGCTTCCTCGATCACCAGATGCGCGTTGGTGCCGCTCATTCCGAATGCGCTGAGTGCGGCGCGGCGCGGCCGCGGCGCGCCGGACGCATCGGTGCCGGCCGGCCAGTCGCGCAAGGTCGTGTTGACGTAGAACGGGCTGTTGGCGAGATCCACATGCGGATTGCATGTTTCGAAATGGAGCGACGGCGGGATCTGCCGATGCCGCAACGACAGCAGGACCCTGAACAGTCCGGCCATGCCGGATGCGGCCAACGCATGACCGATGTTGGTCTTGATCGAACCGATCGCGCAGTACTGCCTGCGATCGGTGCTGCGTCTGAACGCACGGGTCAGTGCGTTGATCTCGATCGGATCGCCCAGAACGGTTCCGGTCCCGTGCGCCTCGACCATGTCGATGTCGTCGGGACGGATGCCGAAGGTCTCGTAGACGCGGCATTCCAGGCGTTCCTGCGAACGCGCGCTCGGGGCGGTGATGCCGTTGGTCGCACCGTCCTGGTTGATCGCGCATGCGCGGATCACGCCGTGGATGACGTCGCGATCGCGCAGCGCATCGTCGAGACGGCGCAGGACGATCGCGCCGACGCCCTCGCCCGGCACGAAACCGTCGGCACGGGCGTCGAAGGTGTAGCAGCGGCCGGTCGGCGAGAGCATTCCGGCCGCGGCCGGCCCGCCGTACACGGTGGGTGCGCATCCGATCGATACGCCGCCGGCGATGACGAGATCGAGCTCGCCGTTGCGCAGGGCCTGACAACCGAGGTGGGTCGCGACCAGCGCGCTGGAGCAGGCGGTGTCCACGGCGACCGCCGCTCCCTGAAGATCCAGGTAGTACGCGATCCGCGCCGGGAGGATCGACGTGGCGTTGCCCCACATGGCCTGGGCCGGCGTGGCGTCGCCGAACAACTGGCTGTAATCGCCGGGCTCGCAGCCCACGTAGACGCCGCACTCCAGATCGCGGATGTCGTCCCCGGCGTGCCCGGCGTCTTCCAGCGCGTGCCAGCACGCCTGCAGGAACAGGCGCTGCTTGGGGTCCATGTATTTGGCTTCGACGCCGGAAATGTTGAAGAACAGCGCGTCGAATTCGTCGATGCCGTCGAGGAAACTGCCGAACGGATAGCGCCGGGAGTCGTCCGGGTCGCCCCAGCGGCTGGAGCGCTCGACCAGATCGACGCCGTTGGCGAGATGCTGCCAGAGCGTTTCGAGGTCGGGCGATCGCGCGAAGCGGCCGGCCATGCCGATGATCGCGATCGCCGCGTTGCGCGCGGCATCGCGGAGCGGTGCGGTTTCCGGCCTCGGCGCAGGGGCCGCCGGCGACGCAGCGGTCGCGGCGTCCACGGCGTTCGCGATGGGGGCCACGGTGTCCTCGACGCCGGGAACGACGAGATCCGGATGGCGCGCGAGGATGTGCCGGCTCAACTGGGCGACCGAGCTGTAATCGAAGATCACGGTCGTTTCGAGATCGAGCGACAGAGCGGCGTTCAGCGCCTTGACGAATTCGATGCCGACGATCGAGTCCAACCCGTAATCGGCGAATGCGACCTGGGCATCGACATCGTTCGGGTCGAGCTTGAGCACGCGGCAGAGCTGATCGAGGACCGCTTGCGCCACGGCCGCGGCGCGCAGGTCCGTATCGCCGGTGGATGCGGCGCGGACCGGCGTCGGGGCACGCTGCACCGCGGGCGCGGCGGCCGGCTTGCGCGTACCGACGGATTGCAGCACCAGTCCGTCGCTGCGCGCGACGATGACCTGCTGCCCGAGCGCATGTCCGGCTTCTGCCGGGAAAAACACGTCCTCGAAGCCCTCCGCCTGGAGCACGGCGCGCCATGTCTCCGGCAGCAGCGCCGGGGTGCCGGGAACGCGCAGCGCATCGTCCTGGAACAGCCACCATCCATCGGTCAGGCCGAAGGTCAGATGGGCGAACAGGCTGCTTTCGGCGACGTACATCTCGTTGAGCAGCAGCAGGCCGTGCCGCTTAAGCGTCGACTTCACGTTGCGCAGAGTGCGGCGGATATCCCGGGTCGCATGCAGCACGTTGGTCGCCACGGCCAGATCGTAGGCGCCCGGCGCGATCCCCTGCTCCTGCGGGTTTTTCTCGATGTTGAGAAGTTGCCAGGTCAGATAGGGGACGTGCGGCGCATAGCGCGACTGTGCATGGGCGAGAAAGGCTTTCGAGATGTCGGTGTATCGATACTCCGCGATCCACGAGGCGCGGGCCTGCAGGTGCGAGAACAGGGCGGCGCTGGTGCCGCCGGTGCCTGCGCCGATCTCGAGTATGCGCACGCGTTCGGATTCCGTCGGACCGACTTCCCCGAAACGCTGTTCGAGGTAGGCGGCCGCGGTCTCGGCGACGATCGCATTGAAGAAGTCCGCACCGTCCAGCCCCTGGTAGACGCCCTCGACCCGTTCGACCGACGCATCCGCGAACAGGATTTCGGTCGCGAGTTTGCGCCCCTGAAGGATGGCGGGAAGCGCGCGGATCGTGGCGTCGACGAGCTTCGCCTGCGCAGCGCTGCCGGCGTCGAGGAACCATTGCGCGGTGCAGGCCTCCCACTCGCGCCATGCGGCATCGGCTTCGGCGTCGCGCACGCGCAAGAGCGCGTTTCCGTCGCGCCGAACGTAGCCGGCGCGTTCGAGAATGGCGATGCTTTCTTCGAACCAGCGGGCGAAACGCGGGTCGATGCGCCCGCGGGCGGCCGCGGCCTGGCTTCCATCGAAGAATTCGAGCGTGTCGAACTGAGCGAAGAGCAACCTGCGGAGCAAGTCTTCCATGCGTTCCAATACCGTCATGTGTCGCTCCGCTGTGCGATCCTGGCCTGGTGACTCTTCGCGGCGGCCCGAACCCGCGCCTGCAGATCGGCCATGTCCGGTGGCGCATGCCGGGGGTGAAGCTCGTAAGCCGCCTTCGGGCTCATCCCCTCGATCAGGGTGGGCTTGGTGGTCCTGACCACGCCCATCTGATCGAGCGGCGCATCGAGCAGATAGTCCAGCGCCGCCATGCCGTCGGCGGACTCGATCAGCCCGATGCCCATCTGCGCCATCTTCGCGAAACCATCGAGCTCGAGATTCTCCTGCCGGTTCCAGAACCCCCAGTTCACGACCTTGACGGAAGGGCCTCCCGTCGACGCGAAACGCTGGCGCAGCATGCGTGCGTACGCGTCGGAGAACGCGCAGCCGGCCGCGTAGCCGCTCTGCAGAGGGTTGCGGACGAAGGAAATCACCGAGGAGAAGAACAACAGCAGGCGCAGCGGTTCGCCTGAGAACGCCCGCACCGCGTGGATACCGACATCGAGTTTGGCGCGGAGCGCGGCGTGCAGATGCGCTTCGTCCATCTGCTCCAGCGGGCGCGGATCGAGGTGGATCGAAGAGAGCACGAGCCCGTCGACGCGGCCGTGACGACGCACGATCTCGTCCTTCGCCGCTGCCATCTGCGCGGCGTCGGCGGCATCCGCGACGATGTACTCGGGCGCGGGGCCGAAGGCCGAAAGCCGGTCGATCGCAGCCTGGATGCGGTCATCGAGCGGGCGTCGCCCGATCCAGACGATCTGCGAGCCCGTCTCCCGCATCACATGCTCGGTCCAGACCGTGCCGACATGCCCTGCCCCACCGACCACGACATGCACCCCCCGCTGCAGCGCAGGGGCGACGGACGCCACCGGCGGCTTGCGCACGGCGACCAGTGACTGCCGGTACCAGCGCTGATGACGGCAGGCCCAGGGATGCGCGCGGGCGTCGGCGGGCACATGCGCCCAACGGCAGCCGTGCCAGTCGGCATCGCTGTTCAGATCGAGAACGCGGGCCGCCCACTGCGGATATTCCTTGATCATCGAGCCGATCAGACCATGCGCACCGGCGTGCGCCGGTTCCAGCTCCGCGCCGCGATCGACTTCGAGCGCCCGGAAGGTCACGACCGTCCATGCGAGCGTGCGCGAGCCGTAACCGTGCGACAGCAGCGCCTTGATCAGCGAAAACAGCGCCACGACCCCTTCCCGCTGGGCGGCGATCAAGGCCTCGTCGGCATCGATCGGGGTCTGCGGCGCAATCCAGACCACATGATCGATGTCGGGATGGGGCTCGATCGTGGCCGAGATCGCCTCGGCGGCGGCGTCGGCCCCGGCGAACACGGCGCGCGGATACGATCCGCTCACGCTGTCGCGCGCGATCACTCCACCGCCGATCACCAACGGCCGTGCGGACGGAATGGCGAACGCGGACCCGGCATCCGTCGCGAGTTGCGCGGTCTCGACCGCCTCCCAGGCCGGCGCGAGCCACTGCATCCCCGCCTGGACGACACTGGTCGACGCCGGTGCGTCATCGTCGTCGGGCGCGCGGTCGGACATCGCGGCGCCGTCCGTGGCCGGGGGCGTCGACGACGCGCCCTGCGGGTCGCACCAGTAGCGCTGGCGCGAAAATGGATAGAGCGGCAGGCGGACGCGCACGGGCGGCTGCAGCGGATACAGGACCCGCCAGTCCAGCCGATAGCCCTGCACGTAGAGATCGGCCAGCGCCACCAGCGACTCGCGATACGCGGCGCGCTCGGATTCCAGCCCCGGCAGCGAGCGCAGGATGCCGTCGGCATATTTCGCCAATGCAGGCCTTTCCTCGAAGTCGGCGGCGACCTTGCCGCGGACGATCGACGGGTTGCGCACGGCGTTCAGCGCGGCTTCCAGCAGCGACAGCGCCTGTTCGACGTCCTCTGCCACGATCGCGCAGCGATGCGCGAAGTGGCTCCTGTGGGCGAGCAGCGTATGGCTGACGGCGGACAGCGCATCGGCATCCGGCGATTCGGCCCGGAGCCAGACGAGCAGGTCCTCGATGCGCTGACGCAGCGCGCTGTCGGTGGTCGCCGAGAGCGCCAGCAGACGGAGGGGCGCGGTGGCGACGGGTGCCGGCGCCGGAGCATCCGGCTCGCGCAGGACCATGTGCGCATTGGTTCCGCTCATGCCGAAAGCGCTGACCGCACCGAATCGGGGTCTGCCTTCGCTGCGCGGCCACGGGCGATTGGTCCGATTGACGTAGAAGGCGCTGTTCGGCCAGTCGATGTAATCGCTGGGGTGTTCGCAGTGCAGGCTGGCCGGGATCGTGCGGTGTTTCATGGCGAGGATCAGGCAGACCAGACTGACCAGACCGGAGGCCGCGAAGGTGTGGCCGAGATTGCTCTTGGTCGAAGTCAGGGCGCAGTACTGCCGTTTCTCGTCGGTCCGGAACACCTGGTCCAGGGCGCCGACCTCGACCGGATCGCCCAGCCGGGTGGCGGTACCGTGCGCGACGACATAGTCGATGTCCTGCGGGCGCACGGCCGCCTTCGCGCAGGTCTCGCGGATCAGGCGCGCCTGCGCGGCCCCGTTCGGCGCGGTGATGCCGTTGGTCCTGCCGTCGTAGTTGATCCCGCTCCCGGCGACGACCGCGTGGATCGGGTCGCGATCGGCGTTCGCCCGCGACAGGCGCTTGAGCACCAGCGCGACGACCGCCTCGCCCGGCACCATGCCGTTCGCGCGATCGTCGAAGACATGGCAGCGCCCGGTTTCCGAGAGCATGCCGGCGCCGCTCATGCCGATGTAGACGTGCGGAGTCAGCACCAGATTGACCGCCGCCGCGATCGCGGCGTCGCACTCGCCGGCACGCAGGCTCAGGCAGGCCTGGTGGGCGGCGACCAGACCTGAAGAGCACGAGGTGTTGATCGCGAGCGCAGGCCCCTGCAGGTCGAGCGCATACGACAGCCGCGATGCCAGAATCGCGTCGTGATTGCCGGTCAGGGTCCCCCGGGGGCCGACCAGGAATTGATATTCGCCCTGCTCGACGCCGACGAACAC
Source organism: Lysobacteraceae bacterium (assembly GCA_044345955.1). GTDB lineage: Bacteria > Pseudomonadota > Gammaproteobacteria > Xanthomonadales > Xanthomonadaceae > Lysobacter_I. The sequence continues at coordinate 492 of JBIJAD010000229.1, read as the reverse complement.
CCCGATGCGATCGTTGCGCAGGCCGGTTTCGCCGTAGCCGGCATCCTCGAGCGCGTGCCAGGCCTCCTGCAGCAGCAGACGCTGACGGGGGTCCGTGGTTTCGGCCTCGCGCGGCGACATGTCGAAGAACAAGGGGTCGAATTCGTCGATGCCGGGCAGCACGCCGAGCCACTTGCTGACGCTTCGCGGCGCATCGCCCGCCGCCTCGTAGAGCGGGCGCCAGTCGAATCGGTCGACCGGGATTTCACTGATCGCATCGCGCCCCTCGGACAGGATCCGCCACAGCGCGTCGGTGTCCCGTGCCTGCGGGAAGCGGCCGCTGATGCCGACGATCGCGATCGCTTCATCGCGTGCTTCGCTGCGGGCTGCGGCCGAGACCGTGGCGGTGCCGGAGATCGCACCCGCACCCGCACCTGCGCCTGAGCCCGTTTCCGCCGAGGCAGGCGTTCGATCCGGACTTCCGGAGGCGCCGGCGACAGGAGACGACTCCGC
>JBIJAD010000228.1:0-6499 GCA_044345955.1 Lysobacteraceae bacterium | reverse complement strand
CGCCAGACTCAGTTCTGGGCCAGCATCTGCCCCGGCCCGCCCTTGCGCGGACCCGGCCGGACGCGCAGCACGAAGCCGTCGGCGGTGGCCGATTGCACCGTCACCCGGAACATCAGATCCGGCGAGGTCCAGCTCTCGCCGACCTTGAACATGCTGCCCTCGTTGTTCGCGCGATTGGCCGGCGGGGTGTCGGCATCGACGCTCCAGGCCGGCTCTCTGCGCGAAGTGTCCACCGAGTGGATGATGACCGCGTCGCCGGCGAGACGGTTCTCGTAGTTGCCGGTGCGCTTGCGCACTTCGATGGTGTAGTAGCGACTGGACTGGTTGGGATAGTTGAGGATCAGCATCTGCACGTTGCTGGAACCGGGCAGGCTGGCGCGATCGAGGGTGATCGATTGGGCACCGGCGCCGGCGGTGATCGTGCGCTTGCGTGCGGTCGCGACCCAGCCCAGACGATTGCGGGAATAGATGTTGATGTGCTTGGGCAGGGTGCCGTAGGTGCTGTTGGAGACGCCGTTGTTCCAGGCGTCGCTCATCACGTCCCAGGGGTTGTCGTAGGGATCGCTGTCGTTGTCGGAATTGTTGGCGTGGGGCAGGCCGTAGGCGTGACCCATCTCGTGCGACAGCGGCGCCAGGTTGTTGAACGACCACGGCGGGTTCCAGGTGGTGCTCCAGCACTTGTTGATGCCGTCGAGCGTGGCGCAGCGGCTGCCGCCCCAGGCGAAACCATCGAGGTCGCCGTTGAACATCATGTTCACGCCCTGCACGCCGCCGTTGGCCGCGAAGTTGACGTTGGCGTCGTGCGCGGCCGTGCAATCGGTGAACAGCTTGCCCAGATCGGCCTTGTCCTTGTTGGTCGTGGTGTCGCGGGTGACGTAGGTGGAACGCGGCTCGGGCAACGTGGCCCAGGCGGTGGCGATGCTGCCGGCGAGATTGATCTGGCCGTAGGAGACTTCCTGCCAGTAATGGTCGAGCTGGCCGATCGCGGTGCCGTACTGCGACTGGAAGAAACTCTGCGCCTTCTGTTCGGTGGCGATGTCGCCGAATTTGCACAGCAGCGTCACCCAACTGGTGACGCCGGTGATCTTGGCCGGGAACTCCGCGGACTTCGAACCCACCAGATCGCCGACCGGCACGATCGCCTCGATCGTGCGCGCATTCGTGCGGGCGCCGCGAGCGCCCGTCTTGGCGGCGACCGCCGCAGTGGACACTGCGACCCGCTTGCCATAGAGGGCGTAGAGGTCTTCGGCGGCGCGCAGCGCCTGCACCGGATCGAGTGCGCGGCGGGTGCCGTCCTCTTCGACCAGGGTCACTTCGAACAGGGTATGCGGCGCGCCCGCGGCCTTGGCCGCCTCGCCGGCGTCGCCCCACTGCATTTCGAGTCGACCGACCATCAACGCCGGCAGCGCGTCGGCCGACGTGGCGTCGCGCAGCGGGCGCTCGCGTTCGTGCAGGGCATCGCCACGGCGGGCATCGGCCTGCGCACCGCAGACCAGAGCGAACAGGACGAGGACGGACAGGGACCATGGACGCATGGCGGACTCCAGGCAACGGCCAGCCCGGCGATGCTAGCACCGGGCCGCGACCGAAGCCGCGACGCAGGCCCGGTTGCGATGCGCCGGGGGTCCCGGTCCTGCGCCCCCGCACCGGCGAGTCGCCCGGAAGCGCCGGCACGTTAAGCTGTCGCGCCCGCCGTCCGCCGCCACATCGCCATGCCCCATCTCGAACTGTCCCTGCGCTGCCGCGAAGCCGAGCAGCCGCGCTACGAACACGCCCTTGAGGATGTCGGCGCGCTGGCCGTGACCCTGCTGGACGCCGACGCCGAAACCCCCAACGAGCGCGCGATCCTCGAACCTGGGGTGGGCGAAACGCCGATCTGGGGCGAGGTCGTGCTCTCGGCGCTGTTCGAGGCCGACGCCGATCCGCTGATGCTGCTGGCGGCGCTGGAAGCCTTCGATCCGGGCCTGGACTGGAGCGGGGCGACGTTCCGCAAGGTCGACGATCAGGACTGGGTGCGGGCCTGGATGGACCAGTACGTGCCGCTGCACTTCGGTGCGCGCACCTGGATCGTGCCCTGGAACCAGCCCCTCCCGGAAGCGGCCGACGCGGCCGATGCCGCGGTGGTGCGGCTGGACCCGGGCCTGGCCTTCGGCTCCGGCACCCACCCGACCACCGCGCTGTGCCTGCAGTGGCTGGATGCGCTGGCCGCGGACGGCGCGCTGCAGGGTCGCGCGATGCTGGATTTCGGCTGCGGCAGCGGGATTCTCGCGCTCGCGGCGTTGAAGCTGGGTGCCGGCCGTGCGGTCGGCGTCGACAACGACCCGCAGGCCCTGATCGCCAGTGCCGACAACGCGGACCGCAACGGCCTCGGCGACCGGCTGCAGGTCTGCCTGCCCGCGGACGAGCCGCTCGCGACCTATCCGGTGGTCGTCGCCAATATCCTGGCCTCGGCGCTGGATGCGCTGGCCGACACCCTCGCGGCGCGGGTCGCACCCGGCGGGCGGATCGCGCTCTCGGGCATTCTCGCCGGCCAGGAGGACGAACTGCTGCTGCGCTATGCCGCATGGTTCGACGACCTGCGCGTCGCCCGCGAGGAGGACTGGGTGAGGATCGACGGCGTTCGCAGATCGATCGCGGACGAGCGTGCTTGAATAGCCGCATGTTCATCAACTGCCCGTACTGCCGCGCGCTGGTGGCGACCGATCCGGTGACGGACGCGCCGCCGACCCATTGCCCGCATTGCGACAGCCTGCTGCGGCGCGATGCGGCCGCGGAAGCGCAGGCCGAGGCGCAGGACGAACCGCCGCCGCTGGATCTGGCCGAACTGCTGGCGATGCCCGCGGACGCGCCTGCGCCGCCGCCGGCAGAACGGACTGCAGAACGGGGGCAGGTCGACTTCGCCGGAAGTGAACCCGAGCCTGTCCCGGCGGAGTCCGTTTCGACGGAGTCCGTTTCGGCGCCCCCCGATCCTGCGGACGACCGCGCCCCCGCAACGACGGCGCCGACGCCGGTGGTGCCCCCACCGGTGCGCACGCCCCGCGGGCTGCCGAGTTTCCTCCGCGGCGGCGGCGGGTCCACGCCGGGTCCGCGCGAACGCTGGGTGATCCATGTCGCGATCGCGCTGGGCCTGCTGCTGGTGCTGCAACTTCTGCTCGCGGACCGCGCGCGACTGGCCGCGGACGCGCGCTGGCGCCCCGTGCTGCACGCCCTGTGCACGGCGCTGCGCTGCGATCTGCCGCCGTGGCGCGAGCCGACGGCGTTCACGCTGCTACAGCGCGACGTGCGCCAGCATCCGCAGTTGCCCGGCGCGCTGCGCGTGACCGCGACCTTCCGCAACGACGCGCGCTGGGCGCAGCCGTGGCCGCAGTTGCAACTGCGCCTGACCGACGGCAACGGCCGCAACGCCGGCGAGCGCAGTTTCCGCGCCGAGGAATATCTCGGCGGCGCACCGAGCCAGGCGGAACTGGGCAGCGGCGAAACCGCGAGCGTGGCGATGGACATCCTCGAACCGGCACCGGGCATCGTCGGCTACGACTTCGGCTTCCGCTGAACCCGCGACACACACGGCGTCGCCACATGCGATGCCGCCGCGGATACCATCGGGATACCGCCGCGATGCCGCACCGGCGGCGCAACGCGAAATCCCGGCACGAACGGCCAGCGCACGACGGATCAGGCACTTGCCGATGCGCGACGCGGCGGGTTGGCGCCACTCATCGGGAAACCGACGAATGAATCGGGATTTCCGCCCCGATCGCCATGGCGGCGGGCCGGCGGCCACGCTAGACTGCCTCCCCCTTCGCCACCGGGCGATCGGACGACCGGAACACGGCAGGCCAGGGACAGGGCACACAGCGACACTTCTACGAGACAGCGCTCTTGAACGCCGAACGCCACGACGCCGCCGCACGCTCCGCCCCGCGCACTCCGCTGCGCGATCACGTCGCGCATTCGGTGCGCCGCTATCTCGGCGATCTCAACGGTTCCGACACTTCGAATCTCTACGAGATCGCGCTGCGCGAGCTGGAGATTCCGCTGTTCGACGAAGTGCTGCGTCACTGCGAAGGCAACCAGAGCCGTGCCGCGGCGATGCTCGGGATCCATCGCGCGACGCTGCGCAAGAAACTCAAGGATTACGGGCTGGCCTGACAGGATGTTGAAAAACAGCCTGATAACGCAGCCATGGATGGCTGCGACGACGAAGCAAGCGCGTAAGCGATTGATGACTCGCGCTCTGCGCTCGCCCTTCGGGCCGGCTTCGCCGTTCAGCCCGCAAACGGGCTGTTGCCGGGAGCGAGTCCGGACCTGTGCCGGACTCGCGACTTGACTGCACCGCTCACGGTGCGAACAGCGCAACTGACCCCGAAGGGACGAGCCGCGCTACGCGGCGAGTCAAAACGCGCGGGAAGCACGTTTTTCAACGCCCTGCCAAGCGCCCGGCGCCTGCCTTCCGGGCGGCTATAATCGCGGCCTTCCCGCCGCCTCCGCCCGTCTCCCCGCCCCATGACCAGCCACCTGCCCGGCGCCCCGGTGACGCTCCGTCGCGCGCTGCTGTCCGTGTCCGACAAGACCGGCCTGATCGATCTGGCCCGCGCGCTCGCCGCCCGCAATGTCGAACTGCTCTCCACCGGCGGCACCGCGAAAGCGATCCGCGAGGCCGGGCTGCCGGTGCGCGACGTCAGCGACGTCACCGGCTTCCCGGAAATGATGGACGGCCGGGTCAAGACCCTGCATCCGGTGGTCCACGGCGGCCTGCTCGGTCGCGCCGGCATCGACGAAGCGGTGATGTCCGAGCACGGCATCGGCGCGATCGACCTGCTGGTGCTCAATCTCTATCCGTTCGAGCAGGTCTCGGTCGACCCGAACAGCTCGATCGAGGACATCATCGAGAACATCGACATCGGCGGTCCGGCGATGCTGCGCTCGGCAGCGAAGAACCACGCGCGGGTGTCGGTCGTGACCGATCCGGCGCAGTACGCCGACCTGCTGGCCGAACTCGACGCCCACGACGGCGCCGTCGCCGGCCCCACCCGATTTCGGCTCGCGGTCGCCGCTTTCAACCGCGTGGCGCAGTACGACGCCGCGATCGCCGATTACCTGTCCTCGCTGCAGGACGACGGCAGCCGCACGCCGTTCCCGGCGCAGGTGCACGGCACCTTCGTCAAGGTCATGGACCTGCGCTACGGCGAGAACCCGCACCAGCAGGGCGCGTTCTATCGCGATCTGTATCCGGTACCGGGCACGTTGGCGACGTTCTCGCAACTGCAGGGCAAGGAACTGAGCTACAACAATCTCGCCGACGCCGATGCCGCGTGGGACTGCGTGCGCCAGTTCGGCTTCGACACGCCGGCCTGCGTCATCGTCAAACATGCCAACCCCTGCGGCGTGGCGGTCGCGGCCAGCGCGCTCGACGCCTACGAACGCGCCTACGCCACCGACCCGACTTCGGCCTTCGGCGGCATTCTCGCCTTCAACACCCGTGTCGACGGCACGACGATGAAGGCCATTCTCGACCGCCAGTTCGTCGAAGTGCTGATCGCGCCCGAGTACGACGACGAGGCGCTGGCCTACGCGAAGAAGAAGGCCAACGTGCGCGTGCTGCGCATCCCGCGCGGCCGCGGCGCGAACATGATGGACACCAAGCGGATCGGCTCCGGCCTGCTGATGCAGACCGCCGACACCCGCGAGCTGGGCATCGACGAACTCAAGACCGTCACCACGTTCGCGCCGACCGCCGAACAGCTCGGCGACCTGCTGTTCGCCTGGCGCGTGGCCAAGTACGTCAAATCCAACGCGATCGTCTACGCGAAAGACCTGCAGACGATCGGCGTCGGCGCCGGCCAGATGAGCCGCGTGTACTCCGCGCGCATCGCCGGGATCAAGGCCGCGGACGCCGGCCTCGTCGTCGAAGGCTCGGTGATGGCCAGCGACGCCTTCTTCCCGTTCCGCGACGGCATCGACGCCGCCGCCGCAGCCGGGATCAAGGCCGTGATCCAGCCCGGCGGCTCGATGCGCGACCAGGAAGTGATCGACGCCGCGAACGAACACGGCATCGCGATGGTCTTCACCGGCGTGCGGCATTTCAGGCATTGAAGCAGCTTGCGTAAAGACTGATACCAATCAGGCGAATCACGGCCAAAATGCATCACAAGAGAAAATCATGGACAACTCTGCTGAGAGATTGCTAGCTATTCTGGAAAAAGCGAAAAGATACGAACACCATAGCCATCCCGCATTGAGTGTATGGAAATACGTTTTTGGGACGAAAGATGACTTGATGATCCCAAGCAAACTCGGATTAGCCTACACCCTTTCAAATCGCATCTCCCAAGAGATGCAGGACGACAATCCAGACGCGCGCAACGCCGCAACACATATCCGGGCCTGTATGCTTAGGATTTGCTCATCTAATCTTGCCGCCCCTTGGGCTGAAACGCTAAAGTTTATCGATCAGCACACCATCGAATACTTGCGGATGCATTCTCGTCTTTCTCGCGTA
>JBIJAD010000227.1:0-6506 GCA_044345955.1 Lysobacteraceae bacterium | reverse complement strand
CCGGCGCCCCCCGCCTGCCTGTCCACTGATTACGCAGGGCACGGTCCCGGGGGGACAAACGGCGGGTCGGCGCGTTCAGGCGGAGTGCAGGCAATTGCCGCGCGCGGTATCGTATCACCCGTTCCGCCTCCGGGCGGACCGCCGCCAGAGCAGGGGAAATGAGTACGCCAGAGTCCGCCGAGACGCGGCGCCGCATCGCATCGGAATGCCGCCAGCTCGTGCTCTCGCAGGGGCGTGCCGGCGCGCTGGCCACGTTGGGCGTCGCCAGCCTGTTCTGGTTCGCCGTGCGTGATGTGCATCCCGAAACGCATCTCGCGCTGTGGGCGATCGCGGTCGGCGCGGTCTGCGTGCTGCGGGTGGCGCTCGCGGTGTGGGCGCGCCGGGTCCAGGGCCAGCGGCCGCACGATCTTCCCGACACCTCGCTGCTGTGCCTGTTCGTCGGCGCCGCGTCCGGCGGCGTCTGGGGCACGGCGGCCACCCTCCTGTTCCCGCTGGGACACAGCGATCTGTACTTCATCACCGCGTTCCTGCTGATCGGCATGCCGGCGGGCGCGATCAGCAGCTTCGGCGCGTGGTGGCCGTCCTACGCCGCCTACGTCGTCGCCAGCGTCGGCCCGTTCGCGGTGTTCTTCTTCTTCCGCGGGCAGACCGAATTCGTGCTCGCCGGACTCGCCGCCTGCCTGTTCGGCGGTTTCCTGTTGCGCGAGGGTTTCGTGATCGGGCGCACGATCCGGCGCAACATCGCCCAGCGCGACGCGCTGATGACCATGACCCGCACGCTCGGCGAGGCCCTGGACCGCGCCGACGCCGCGAACCGCGCCAAGTCCACGTTCCTGGCCAACATGAGCCACGAGCTGCGCACGCCGCTCAACGCGATCATCGGCATGAGCCGGTTGTTCGCCGATGCTCCGGATGCGCCGGCGCATCGGCAGTTGCCGCAGTCGATCCACCGCGCCGGGCAGGCGCTGCACGCGTTGATCAGCGATGTGCTGGATCTCTCGCAGATCGAGGCCGGCAGGATCGAGCTGCATCCGGCGCCGTTCGCGCCGCGGCGCATGATCGCCGATGTGCTCGACATGTTCGCGCCCGAAGCGGAAGCCAAGTCGCTCGTGCTGGATGCCGTCTGCGCGCCGGATCTGGCGGAACGTTTCGTGGCCGATCAGGCGCGGCTGCGCCAGGTGGTGATCAATCTGGTCGCCAACGCGATCAAGTTCACCGCGGTCGGCAGCGTCCGCATCGAGGCCGCGAGCGGTTTCGACGCCGACGGCGTGCGGGTGCTGCGGATCCAGGTCGTCGACACCGGGATCGGTATCGCCGAGCGCGACCGTGAGCGGATTTTCCTCGCATTCCAGCAGGCCGACGACTCGGTCCGGCGGCTGCACCAGGGCACCGGTCTTGGGCTGAAGATTTCCAGCGAGCTGGTCGGGCTGATGGGAGGACGGATCGAACTCAACAGCGTGCCCGGCGCCGGCAGCCGTTTCGCGATCGTCGTGCCGCAAGTCGAAGAGATGGCGCCCGATCAGCCGGCGTCGGTCGTGTCCGGCAGCGCGGAGGACGCGCAATCGCCGGCGCCCATCCCCGCCATCGCCGGTCTGCGCGTGCTGGTGATCGAGGACAACACGCTCAATGCCACTCTGGTACGGCTGATGCTCGAACGCGACGGTTGCCTCGTCGAATGCGCGGCCAGCGGCGCGCGCGCGCTGGAGCTCCTGCATGCGCGGCCGTGGGACATCGCGCTGATGGACTGCCAGATGCCGGACATGGACGGCTACACCGTGACCCGGCGCTGGCGCCAGATCGAGATCGCCGAGCGCCGGCGACGGCTGCCGATCGTCGCGCTGACCGCGCATGCGTTGGCCGAGGACCGCAGGCGCTGCCTCGATGCCGGCATGGACGACTATCTGTCCAAGCCGCTGCGCCACGAAGTCCTGTGCGCCGCGCTCGCGCGGCTGTGCGCCGCTGCCGCGGCCGAGCCCTCGCCCGAGCCTTCGTCGTCGTGAGCCGTCTGCTGATCGCCGGCGCCACGGGGCTGGTCGGCCGCCATGCGCTGGCGCTGGCCCAGGACGACCCGCGGGTGACGCGGATCGTCGCGCCGACCCGTCGCGCGCTGGCGGCGCATCCGAAGCTGGAGAATCCGCAGGTCGACTTCGAAGCGCTGCCGGCGGACGCCGCGTGGTGGGTGGTGGACGCGGCGATCTGCGCGCTGGGTACCACGATCCGCGACGCCGGTTCGCAGGCCGCATTCCGCCGAGTCGATGTCGATTACGTGGTCGCGGTCGCGGCGCATGCGCGCGCGGCCGGTGCGCGCGCCTTCGCCCTCAACTCCTCGCTCGGTGCGGATCCCGCCGCCCGCAGCTTCTACCTGCGCTGCAAGGGCGAGGCCGAAGCCTCGGTGCGCGCGCTGGCCTATCCGTCGCTGACGATCGTGCGCCCGTCGCTGATCGGCGGCGAACGCGAACGGCGCCGGCCGCTGGAGCACTTCGGCATGGTCGCATTGCGCACGCTGGCACCGGCGGTGCCGAAACGCTGGCGGGTGGTGCCCGCCGAGCGGATCGCCCACTGTCTGCTCGACGCCGCACTTGCCGCGGCGCCGGGCGAGCGGGTGGTGGAATCCGAGGCGATCTGAGGCCGGGCGAAGGCTGTTCGACGGCGGCGGTCGAATCGATGCAACTGCATGATCTGCAAGTATTTTCATGCGGGTCGAGGCCATTGCCGGCCGGTCAGTGCAGGTCGGCTGGAGCCATTGCCCCAGCGCAAAGGCGCACAATGCACAACTTGCCCGCCCGGATCGCCCGAATGTCGTCCCCTTCTCCTGCCGAACCCCCGCCCTCGACCTTCGCCGACCTCGGCCTCTCCGATGCGGTGATGGCCGCGGTGCGCGAGGTCGGCTACGAGACCCCGTCGCCGATCCAGGCCGCCACCATTCCCGCGCTGCTGGCCGGCCGCGACGTGCTCGGCCAGGCTCAGACCGGCACCGGCAAGACTGCGGCCTTCGCGTTGCCGCTGCTGTCGCGGCTGGAACTGCGCGGGGGCAAGCCGCAGTTGCTGGTGCTGGCGCCGACCCGCGAACTGGCGATCCAGGTGGCCGAGGCCTTCCAGCGTTATGCGCATCATCTGCCCGGCTTCCACGTGCTGCCGATCTACGGTGGCCAGAGCTACTACCCGCAGTTGCAGGCGCTCAAGCGCGGCGTGCAGGTCGTGGTCGGCACCCCGGGCCGGGTGATCGATCATCTCGAACGCGGCACGCTGGATCTGTCGGAACTCAAGGCGCTGGTGCTGGACGAGGCCGACGAGATGCTGCGCATGGGCTTCATCGACGATGTCGAGACCGTGCTGAAGAAAGTGCCGGAAGAACGCCAGGTCGCGCTGTTCTCGGCGACCATGCCGGCGCCGATCCGGCGCATCGCGCAGACCTATCTGCGCGATCCGGTCGAAGTCACCATCGCAGCCAAGACCACCACTGCGACCAACATCCGCCAGCGTTACTGGTTCGTCAGCGGCCTGCACAAGCTCGACGCATTGACCCGGATCCTCGAAGCCGAGCCCTACGACGCGATGATCGTGTTCGCGCGCACCAAGCAGGCGACCGAGGAGCTGGCCGAGAAACTGCAGGCGCGCGGACTGGCCGCGGCCGCGATCAACGGCGACATCGCCCAGGCCCAGCGGGAGAAGACCATCCAGCAGCTCAAGGACGGCCGGCTCGACATCCTGGTCGCCACCGACGTGGCCGCGCGCGGGCTCGATGTGGAGCGGATCAGCCATGTGCTGAACTACGACATCCCCTACGACACCGAGAGCTACGTCCACCGCATCGGCCGCACCGGCCGCGCCGGGCGCAGCGGCGAGGCGATCCTGTTCGTCAGCCCGCGCGAGAAGGGCATGCTGCGCGCGATCGAACGCGCCACCCGTCAGCCGATCGCCGAGATGCAGTTGCCGAGCGTGGAGAGCGTCAACGACGCGCGAGTCAACAAATTCCTCGGCCGGATCGGCGATGTGCTGGCGCAGGACGAAAGCAGCGGCGGCGAACTGGGCTTCTATCGCGAACTGGTCGAACGCTACGAACGCGAGCACAACGTGCCCGCGGTCGAGGTCGCCGCGGCGCTCGCGAAACTGCTGCAGGGCGACACCCCGCTGTTGCTGGCGCCGGAGCGCAAGCGCGAGCCGCAGGAATTCGCGCAGCATCGCGAGTACGCCGAACGCGCGCAGCGCAGCGAACGCGCACCGCGCGAAGCCGGCGGCGAGCGCCCCGCAGGCATGAAGAAGGACATCGGACCACGCCAGGCGCCAGAACCGGGCATGGAGACCTACCGCATCGAGGTCGGGCACATGCACGGCGTGAAGCCGGCCAACATCGTCGGTGCGATCGCCAACGAGGCCGGACTCGAGAGCAAGTACATCGGCCGCATCGACATCCACGACGATCACTCCATCCTCGATCTGCCCGAAGGCATGCCGCGGCCGTTGCTGATGCACCTGAAGAAGGTCCGCGTCGCCGGGCAGATGCTGCGTCTGCAGCGCGCCGACGAGGCCGGCGGCGACAGATCGGCGAAACCGCACGGCTTCCGTCCGCCGTCCACGCGCCCGTCCGGCGGCAAGCCCGGGCACAAGCCGGGCGCGAAGCCCGGGGCTAAAAAGCCGCACCGCAAGGGCTCGTCGTCGGGGTTCCGGCCGAAGGATTGACGCGAGGGCGCAGCGGCCGCTCCCGCGACGACGGGGCCGGCCGCGACGCTGGCGTCAGGCGTCGTGGTTGATCGCGCTGTAGACCGTGGCGAGCGACACGCTGCGGCGCGAGGAGGCCTCCAGACGCGCGCGCACCCGCGACAAGGCAGCGGCATCCTGCGGACGCAGTTCTTCGGCCACGCGAAGTCCCTCGGCATGGCTGAGTTCGCGAATGTTCAAGCGGGCGAAACAGCGGCCGGGGCGGATCAGCGCGTCGTCCAGGTCGCCCACGTTCGGCAGGTTGGTCGAGAAGATGATCTTGCGGCCCTGGGCGCGGACCACGCCGTCGGCGATGGTGAGGAAGCGGTGCAGGTGCTCGTTGCCTTCGGCACGCGGCTTCAGCAGATGGTCCGCATCCTCGACGACGAAGGCGTCGTCCCAACCGGTGATGAACTTGACGAAGATCTCGTCGTTCTCGAGGCATTTGGTGTCGCCGGTATACAGCGCCCGGCACTGCTCGTTGCGTCGGCGCGACATCGCACCGAGGATGGCGCGGATCAGCCGGGTCTTGCCGGTGCCCGGCGGCCCCTGCACGACGAGCACGGTTTCGTCGGCGCCTAGGTAGCGCTCGACGAAGGCGTTCACGCCGCCCGCGACTTCGGGATAGGCGCTGTCGAGCAGACGATCGTCGGCCAGCTCTTCGATTTCGGCGCTCTCGAGTTCTCCTTTCGAAGTGAGGAAGTGCCAGTCGATCGAGAACATGGCGTCGTGGATGCGACTGCTCTCGGCGAGCGCAGACAGTTGCGCCAGTGCGTGTTCTGCGCGCTCGATGCCGTCCGCCCATACGGTGAAGCTGCACGAGCAATAATCGGATTTCCAGTTGCCGTGGGCGCTGACGAACAGTCCGTCGGCTTCGAGGAGGAGATGGGTCGCATCGAGACGCTGCGCACGCCACTCGCGCCGCGTGGCATAACGGTCGAGCATCTCCGGGAGCTTTTCGCGCGCGGCAAAACGCAGCGAGCGACAGATCGGATAACGCGATGCCGAGTCGCTCATGGCTTCCAGCATGCGGCTCTTGAGGACGAGATCGCCGAAATTCCAATGCTGATGTTGCAGTTGTATCGAGGTGTTCATGCGCAGCCGGCGTGCTGCCGGGGTTGTGGTGTGCGCAGAGTCTACGCCCGCAGCGCGCGCTTGTCCGCGGTTCTCCGGCGCGATAGGCTGGGCCGGAGCAGGAGTGCCGGCGCATGATCATCCCCAAATACTGGGCCGAAGCCCGCGTGCAGCATCGCGATCGCCGGCGCCGGATCACCGTGCGCCGTTTCGGCTGGTCCGACATCGACGCGGCCGAGGCCCAGGCGCATGCGGAAACGCGCGCGGCCGAGGCGATGGCACGGCTGCTCGCCGGCGAGGATCTGCCCCGGCGCGAGCGGCGGGTCGCCTACAACGGCGCCGAGGGCGTGCCGATCCGCGAGGAGATCGTCGCGCGCCATGGCGACGGCGTCGTCACCCGCACCGGTTATGGTGCGTTGTGCCTCAATACGCCGGACGTGTTGTTCGCCGATATCGACGATGCGGTGCATGTCGATCGCGCGCAGCTCGGTCCGTGGCGTGTGTTGGCCGGCCTGGGAGTGGCGGCGGTGGTGGTCGCGCTCGGCGATGCGGCGCCGGCGGCATGGGTGGTCGCGACGGTGCTGGGTGCGCTCGGCGGCCTGATCTTCGGTGGCGTTCTGGCCGAATTCGCGCAACGGCTCGCGATCCGTTCCGCCGGCGGTTTCGAACGCGTCGCGCGGCGCCGGATCGCGCGCTTCCTCGCCGCGCATCCGCAGTGGCGGCTGCGCCTCTAC
>JBIJAD010000244.1:0-6169 GCA_044345955.1 Lysobacteraceae bacterium | reverse complement strand
GTCCGGAAATGCTGCAGGTCGGCGAAGGCGTCCTCGGCCTGCGGATGGGTTTCGGGATAGCAGCCGACCTCGATCCGGAAGTGATCGCCGTGTTCGGCGCGGATGAAGGCGACCAGGTCCGAGCCGTAGCGCAGATCGCCCATGCGCGCCATGCCCGAGGGCAGGTCGCCGCGCAGGGCGACGATCCGCGTGCAGCCCAGTGCGCGGTAGAGCTGCAGCAATTCGCGGATCTCCTCGCGGCTGCCGCCCATGCACGACAGATGCGGTGCGGCGTCGAGGTCGTGGATCTGCTTGAGATGGCGCACGGTCTCGGAGGTGTAGCTGAGCGTCGAGCCACCGGCGCCGAAGGTGCAGGAAACGTATTCCGGCGCATGCGCCTTGAGCTTCGCGGCGGTGCGATCGAGCTGGGTGCGCTGTTCGTCGGTCTTTGGCGGGTAGAACTCGAAGGAGATCGCGGTCATGGTCCGGCGTCCTGGCGTGACGCCGAATCATATCTCTTTATCGCGATGGATGTAAAACAGATCGGCCGCAACGACGGGTCCCGCATGCGAACGGCCCGGGTTCGCGCCCGGGCCGTCGCCTGTACCACCGGCCGGTTCAGTACACGTCACCGACCGTGTTGTGGACGTTGAACTTGCCGGTCGGGGTGACGATGCGCGCGTCGTCGATCACCGCCTTGAGTTTGCGAGTGCGGTCGTCCACCACCACGATCGCCGAGCGCTGGTTCTTCGCGTTCCAGACCGAGAACCAGACCTCGTCGCCGGCCGCATTGTATTCCGGCTGCACCACGCGCTTCGGGCCGGGGCCGAGATTGGCCCATTCGGCGATCGGCAGCACCGTGTAGCCCTTCGACAGGTCGCGGATGTCGAACACCGCGATCGACTGGCTGACCTTGGTGTCGGGATTGAGCGGCGTGTCCACCCACAGGTTGTGCGACTTCGGATGGGTCTTGATGAACAGCGAACCGCCGCCCTGTCCGGTGAGTACTTCGCAGACCTTCCATGCATGCGCCTTGTGCTTGGCCGGATCGGTGCCGATCAGGGTGATCTTGGCGTTGCCCAGGGCCGAAGTCGCCCACACCGGGCCGCACTTCGGGTGCACGAAGTTGGCGCCGCGGCCCGGGTGCGGAATCTTGTCCACCTCGATCAGCGCAGCCAGTTTCTGGTCGCGCGAATCGACCACCGCGATCCGGTCGGATTGATTGGCCGCGGTCAGGAAGTAGCGTTTGGTCGAATCCCAGCCGCCGTCGTGAAGGTAACGGGCGGCGCCGATCGTGGTCACCCGCAGGTTGTCGATGTCTTCGTAGTTGACCAGCAGGATCTGCCCGGTCTCCTTGACGTTGACGATGAACTCGGGATGCTCGTGCGAGGCCACGATCGCGGCGACGCGAGGCTCGGGGTGATATTCCTGCGTGTCCACGGTCATGCCGCGGGTGCCGACGATCTTCAGCGGCTCCAGGGTTTCGCCGTTCATGATGACGTACTGCGGCGGCCAGTAGGCGCCGGCGATCGCGTAGCGGTCCTCGTAGCCACGATACTTCGAGGTCTCGACCGAACGCGCTTCCAGACCGATCTTGATCTCGGCGACCTTGTCGGGCACCGCCATCCACAGATCGATCAGATCGATCTTGGCGTCGCGACCGATGGTGTAGACGTAGCGGCCGGAGTGCGACAGCCGCGAGATGTGCACCGCGTAGCCGGTCTTGACGATGTTGATGATCTTCTTGGTGTCGCCGTCGATCAGTGCGACCTCGCCGGTGTCGCGCAGGGTGACCGCGAAGATGTTGTCGATGTTGTACGCATTCATCTTGCGGGTCGGGCGCTTGTCGACCGGCACGAAGGTGACCATGCTCTGGCGCATTTCCTTCATGCCCCATTCCGGCGGCGAGGGCGGCGCGTGCTGCAGGAAGCGGGCCATCATGTCGATGTCGTCGGCGCTCAATTCGCCGGAGGTGCCCCAGTTGGGCATCCCCGCGGGCGAGCCGAAGTTGATCAGTGCGCGCAGGTATTCGGTGCCCTTGGCGAGGGTGATGTCCGGCGTGAGCGGCTTGCCGGTGGCGCCCTTGCGCAGCACGCCGTGGCAGCCGGCGCAGCGTTCGAAATAGATCTGCGTGGCGCGTTGGCGTTCGCTGTCGCTCAGCGGCGGCGCGTTGCCGCCGGCGTTGGCCAGCGCCAGCGGCGCCGGTACTGCGGTGGGCGCGCTCTGGTACTTCGCGGCCGGTGCCTGCGGCCCGGCTTTCGCCGCTTCCGGCGTCTGCGCGCCGCGGCGCGCACCGACTTCGGCGGCGGCGATCGTCGGTCCGCGGTTGCCCCAACTCTCGGTCACGTAGTTCAGCACGTTGGCGATGTCGGCATCGCTCAGATGATTCAGTGCCGGCATCACGCCGTCGTAGTCGACGCCGTTGACCGTGACCTTGCCGCTGAGCCCGTGCAGGACCACGTCGATCAGGCGCTCCTTCGGCACGCTGCGGATGTAATCGGAATCGGCCAACGGCGGGAACGCCCCGGCCAGACCCTTGCCGTCGGGCTGATGGCAGGCCGCGCAGTTGGCGAGATACGCGGCCTGACCGGCTTCGAGTGCGGATTTGGGCGGACGTTCGTTGACGGTTTCGTCCGCGGACGCGAAGGCGAGGCCGTAGCTCAGCGCCGACGCGGCCGCGAGCACACCGAATGCGGTTGCGACGAGAGTCTTCTTCATGAGATTCCCCGGGATCGATGGAGATGCGGCACCGCACGCAGCGGCGGCTGGAAGGATTGTCCGGCGCGGTTTTTCGCAGGCGCATGACCTGGATCAAGCGGACCGCAGTTCGCGCTCGAAGCCCGTCGCGAGGCTTCCTAGACTGGAGGCGACCGCAAAACGCCGAGGGGAACTCCGCCATGCGTCGTTCGCAGATCTCCGCATCGCCGCCCGTGCGCTGCGCGCTCGCGCTGGCCCTGACCGCGGCCTGCGCCGCCTCCGTCGCGGCCGCCGAGCCGGACGGCCTGCAGGAACTGGACCGCGTGGTGGTGGTCGCCAGTCGCGCCCCCGAAGCCGCCGGACGGGTGGTCGCGACCGTGAGCACGATCGATCGCGACACCATCGAACGGAGGCAGATCGCAGGGCTGGACGATCTGGTGCGTTACGAGCCCGGCATCGATGCGCTGGGCGACAGCACGCGCTTCGGCTGGCAGGGATTCTCGATCCGGGGCCTCGACGGCAATCGCGTCGGCATGGAGATCGACGGCGTGCCGGTGGCCGAAGCCTTCTCGGTCGGCCAGTTCGCCGCGGCCGGACGCGATCTGGTCGAACTGGACGCGGTGCAGCGGGTGGAGATCCTGCGCGGGCCGGCGTCCACGCTGTACGGCAGCGATGCGCTCGCCGGCGTGGTCGCGTATCGCACGCGATCGCCTGCGGACCTGCTGGCCGACTCCGAAGGCCGCGCGCACAGCGCCAGCAGGATCGGTGCGTCCGGTCGCGACGACGGCCGCAGCGCCTCGACCGCGTTCGCCCTGAGCGGCTTCGGCGATCGTCTGCAACTGCTCGCGCTGGCCGGGCGCAACGAAGCGCACGAGATCGACAATGGCTCCGCCGCGCATCCGGCCAACCCGCTGGATCGCCGGCGCGATGCCGCGCTGCTCAAACTGGTGTGGGAGGGCGATACCGCCGGGCGCTGGACCGCGACCTTCGACCATGGCGAAGGCCGTGCGCGCACCGACGTGCGTTCGCTGCGGTTCGGTCCGGGCCGCTTCTCGACCACCACCGATCTGCGCGGCGACGATCGCCAGCGTCGCGACCGCATCAGCCTCGGCGCGCAGTGGACGCCGCAATCCGGTGGGCCGGGTTGGCTCGACAGCAGCGAACTGCTGCTCTACGGCCAGCGCAGCGAAGTCCGCCAGGACACCGCGCAGACCCGGCTCGCCGATCGCACCACCCGCTACCCCTCGCTGCGCCTGCGTCGGTTCGATCTGGCGCAGCGCAATGTCGGCCTGGAGTGGCAGGGCGAGATCCGTCTCGGCGACGATGGCGACCGCTGGCGGCATCGTCAGGTGTTCGGCGTCGAGCTGGCACGCACCACCTACACCGGCCTGCGCGACGGCCGCGAAATCAATCTGCTCGATGGCGCCGCCAGCAACGTGGTGCTGGGCGAACGCTTCCCGGTGCGCGATTTCCCGAACAGCACCGCGCGCGAGATCGGCGTGTTCTGGCAGGACGAGATCGGCATCGGCGAACGCTTCGCGGTGATCCCGGGCCTGCGCTGGGAGCGCTACGACCTCGATGCCCGCGCCGACGCGATCTTCCGCGAGGATTACCCCGCCGTGCGCGTCGCCGACATCCGCCGCAGTGCGTGGACGCCGAAACTCGGCATGCGCTGGCAAGCGGGCGAGCACAACACCTTTTTCGCCCAGTACGCGCGGGGCTTCCGCGCGCCGCCGTTCGGCGACGTCAACATCGGCCTGTCGCTGACCCTGCTCAACTACGAGGTGCGGCCCAATCCGGACCTGCGGCCCGAAACCAGCCACGGCTTCGAAGCGGGCTGGCGCTGGCAGGGAGAAGGTTTGCGTGCGAGCGTCAGCGTGTATCGCAACCGCTATCGCGACCTGATCGATTCGCGCGCCAATCTCGGCGCCGATCCGGTCAGCGGCGCGCTGGTGTTCCAGTCGGTGAATCGCGCGCGGGCGCGGATCGAAGGGATCGAGGCCGAAGCCGCGTGGATGCCGGCGGCGACGCCGAGTCTCGAATTCCGCGGCGCGCTGGCCTGGGCCCGCGGCCGCGATCTCGCCCGCGAACGTCCGCTCAACAGCGTCGCTCCGGCGAAGCTGGTGCTGGGCGCGCGCTGGGAACCGGCGGCCGCGGACTGGGGCGTCGAAGCCATCGCCACCGCGGTCGCCCGCCAACGCGATCTGGACGAAAGCGCGGGGCGGCTGTTCCATGCGCCGGGACACGCGCTGCTCGATGTCTACGCCTGGTGGCGCCCGGTCGCGCCGCTGCGGCTGAACCTCGCCCTGCAGAACGCTACCGACCGTCGCTACTGGGACTGGAACACCGTCCGCGGTGTCTCCGCGACCGCGAACGACATCGACTTCTACGCCCGGCCGGGCCGCAGCCTGAGTCTGTCGCTGTCGTTCGATTGGTGAGGCGACAGCGGCGGATCGCAGGACACGGGTGCGATGCGGGCCGCTTCAACCGACCCGGAGCAGGGCATAGACTGACGCGGTCCCGTCACCGGTTGTCGCAATGTCCATCGTCCTGACCGAATTCGCCCGTCCGCGTCTGTTCCCCGCCGAGCCGCGCCGCAACACCATCCAGGACTGCACCGCGGAGCAATTCGTCCAGCGGCTCAACGAAGAAACGCCGGTCGCCGTGCTCGACGGCTACGCCCCGTTCTGCAAACTTCAGGTGCACCGGAACTGGACCTCCACCCGCTGCATGACGATCGCGATCGACGGCCGCAACCGTCACCTCCTGCGCTCCGCCTACGAAGCCCGCAACAGCAGCGAACTGCCGGTTCTGGTGCGCTGGTTCGAGGGCGTCGAACCGCCGGTCGCCGAATATCTGATCGCGATCCTCTACGACCGCGAACAGATGGCGAAGGAAGGCACGCCGATCGACGCCGACTGGGGCATCGTCGGCTGTCTCTACACGATGACCCCGGAAGAATTGCCGATGACCCCGATCACGATGATGCGCAATGCCCTGGGCGTGGAGGAGGGCGGCTCCGGCATCCCGATCGACCGCGAGGCGTATCGGCGGGCGGTGGAATTCTGGGAGGGGCATGCGGGGTGGCGGGGGTGAGCCGACGCGCTTGCGAGGCACCGCCTCGCGCGTCGGCGAACGCCTGCACAGGGATGTGCGGGCCGGGCGATCCGAAGCCTGAGCGTGGCGCCATGGATGGCATCGCCGCAATCACCCGCCGCCGGCCGTCTGCGCGAACACATCCATCCTTTTATGACCGCATCGAAAGACGTGATGAATCGGTTTATGCGCTTTCGATCATTCGTATCTATTGATGTGCGGCTCTGTCGGTTGCGGCAGATGCGGTGGATGTCGGGGGGAGAGGGGGCGTGGCGATTGGCTTCGTCACTAGTCCGCGATGTCGGATAACGCAAGTTTTTGCGTGTTATCCGGTGTCGTTGCCGCATAACGCTCTCAATGTTTCAAGCGGAGGTATCCGACGCCGATGTGCACAGTA
>JBIJAD010000303.1:0-5006 GCA_044345955.1 Lysobacteraceae bacterium | reverse complement strand
GCGACCTCTTGAAAGCAATGCCTGCCTAAGATGCGCATGGAGTTCAATTTCAACCCATGGATGAGATTCGCCGCCTCCATCATCGCGCACAATGAACGGATCGTGCATCAGATAGTCATTAATGCGTCGCAATCTCTCTAGGTCGAACGCATTAACTTCGTAAAAGCCTTTTTCCCACGCGATCTTTTTCAACAACAAAGGAAAGAGAACTGAACAAAATGCCAAATGCGCATCGTCAGACCATACGCCCTCTCGGGAGCTGGAAGCTCTACCGTGAGCAGCCCGGCCTCTTCGAGTACAAAACTCTCTTGCCCAAGCCGTCATCGGCCCCAATGATTTAGGGTAAGCCATGCGCCATCTATCTTTGAGCGGTCCTTCCGAGTCTGAGTGCGAAGGGAGGTCTGGGAGAAGCCGGCACAGCGCAATATCGAAGCTATTTGCATATTGATTAATTTCAAGAAGCTGCTCAAATGCAGACTTCATCATGATCATTTCGACATTCGGCGATATGTCTGAAGAATCAGTATTCGCACGATTGAATTCCGAAATTGCATTCAGCCACGAAGGATTTCTAGATCCGATCAAAAGGTTGACTATTTCCTCATCAAAACCGACACCATCCACGCCGTTGACATGGAGGGGGCGATGGAACGCAAACTCATCAGAGCCCCACAAGTTGGTGACGCCGCCGTCCCTTCTTCGGGTACTGTATGCAAACATGTCACCTTTACCTTCAACGTACCGTTGCACGGTCAATTTAAAATTATCAAAGCAACAGTATCTGGAATGACCAAAGAAAAGTCTCCGATTTGAAATGACGGAGTACGCAACTATTTCACGGACGGCAAAAAGCTCGGTCAACACCGCATCAGGATCACAGCCCAAAGTCCATCCTGCCACTTCAAGTAGGGTCGCCTTATTTACTTTTTTTCCAGGCAACTCCCCATACGCCCCAATTACCGAATCAATATCCTTCTGCGTCGCATTCGGTTGATTTCCTGGCTTGAGTCCACGTTCATACGGAAGCAGACGAATCGAACCAATCCGGTGCTCGTGCTCAACAGACCACCAAGGAAAAAAGGCTAGCGCCTTGATCATCACTTCTCCTGTAAGGACCAGCAGTCCGGATTCTAGCGAGAATCTGTTGGAGTAATTTTAAAGGCTGCGCAGGACGACCCCCACGCCCATGCCGGCCATCAGCAGCAGCACGATCCAGGTCAGCAGGGTGCCCCAGAAGCGGCCGAAGGAATATCCCGAACGCGTCGACAGGCCCCAGGCGTGCAGGACCCGCGCCACCAGGAGCATGCCGCCCACCGTCCACAGCCAGATCGCGGACAGGCCGGAGATCTCCAGCAGGCCCATCAGCAGCAGCGCCATGGGCACGTACTCGACGAAATTGCCGTGCGCGCGCATCCGCCGCAGCAGATATTTGTCCGCGCCGTCGCCGATCCCGATCTGCAGCGCACGCCGGTAGGCGACCACCCGCACCGCCAGCAGCAGCATCAGCAGGACGTGCAGGGAAACGAACAGCAGCGTGATCCGGGGCATGGTCGGGCTCGCGGTGACGAGGGGGAAGAAGGATTCAGACGGCGAGCGCCCGCGCCTGCAGGCCGGCGACTTCGTGCGCGGTGCCGTAGCGGCCCTTGTCGTCGCGCACCACCTGGGCCAGCGCGCAATCGGGGTCGTGGGTGAAGAACAGATGCACGTTGCGCGCGAGTTTGTCGTCGAGAAACGCGCGCTTCTCGTCGATCAGCAGCTCCGGATTGCGGTCGTAGCCCATGGTGATCGGCACGTGCACCCAGGGCCGGCCGGGAATCAGGTCGGCGCAGAACACCACGCCGCCGTGGGCTTCGCCGTCGATGCGCTCGGGGCCGACGATCTCGGCCAGCATCAGCCCCGGCGTGTGGCCGTCGCTGTAGTGGAAACGCACGGTCTCGCCCAGCGCCGCGCAGTGCGCGCCGTCGACGATCTCCAGCCGGCCGCTGGCTTCGAGCAGACCCGGCAGTTCCGGGATGAAGCTGGCGCGGTCGCGCGGATGCGGCGCCAGCGCGCGCTGCCAGCAGCCGCGGCTGACCACATAGGTCGCATTCGGAAACAGCAGCGCCGGCGCCGCGCCCTCGCGCCACGGCGCGAGCAGGCCGCCGGCGTGATCGAAGTGCAGATGGGACAGCACCACCACCTCGATGTCCTCGTGGCCGAAACCGGCCGCCTGCAGCGAATCGAGCAGGACGTGGCGGTCTTCGACCACGCCGTAGCGCTCGCGCAGCTTCGGTTCGAAGAACGCGCCGATGCCGGTTTCGAACAGCACGGTCCTGCCGTTCAGCGGCGACGCCAGCAGCGCGCGGCAGGCCAGCGCGATCCGGTTGTCCGCGTCGGGCGGCGACCATTTCTCCCAGACCGCACGCGGCGCGTTGCCGAACATCGCACCGCCGTCGAGTTTCTGCGAATTGCCGAGCAGGGACCAGAGTTTCATCAGGATGCGCTCCCGCGTTCGATCGCGAAGACGTGCTCGATGCACGTCTCGCCCTTGTACTCCGTTTGCGCGGTATCGACCAGCCGCATGCCCAGGCGTTCGAGCAGGCGCAGGCAGGCCGCATTGCGCGCGTCGCTGGCCGCGATCACGCGCTGCGCCGACGTGTGCGCCAACAGCAGCGCGATCAGCGCGCCAGCGGCTTCGGCGGCGAAGCCGCGGCCCTGCGCGTCGGGATGCAGGCTGACCCCGAACTCGGCCCAGCGCGCATCGGGCGACAGGAACACGCCGAGATCTCCGAGCAGGCGGTCGTCGTCCACGCCGGCGATGCCGAGCTGCGCCCACTCGCCCGGTTCGAGCCCGGCGTTGCGGCCCTGCTCGCGCAGGAACGCCATCGCCTCGTCTTCCGACATCGGCGACCAGCCCTGCCAGCGCGCGACCTGCGGGTCGCTGCGATAGGCGTGGAAGGCGCGGAAATCGGACGGCCGCAGTCGACGCAGACGGATCCGCGCGGCGGCGTGCGGCAGGTGTGCGAACAACGACACGATCGCGCGCTTCAGGGCGCGGCAGGCGCGACCGCGGCCTTGCCGACCGGATTGCGCGGGTCGGAACCGCCGTGCAGCGTGTTCTTGCGCAGGTCCCATTCGACGGTCTGCAGATTGCCCCAGGTATCGCTGGAACGACGGCCGTCGGCGGCCTCCTTCGGCGCGATCACGTTGTGGCCCATCGCGCGCAGTGTCGCGATCACGTCCTCCGGCAGCGCGTTGCGCTCGATCCCGATCGCGTCGGGCATCCACTGATGATGGAAGCGCGGCAGCGCGGCCACCGCCTGCGCATCGAGGCCGTCGGTGTAGCCGAGAATGCCGATCAGGACCATGGTGATGATCCGGCTGCCGCCGGGCGTGCCCAGCACCGCGACCCGATCGTCCGAACGCATGAAGGTCGGCGTCATCGAACTGAGCATGCGCTTGCCGGGCTGCGGCGCATTGGCGTCGAAGCCCATCACCCCGAAGGCGTTGGGGGTGCCGGGCTTGAGCGCGAAATCGTCCATCTCGTTGTTGAGCAGCACGCCGGTGCCCGGCGGAATCAACCCGGAGCCGAACAGCAGGTTCACGGTCTGGGTGCCGGCGACCATGTTGCCTTCGGCGTCGATGATCGAGAAATGGGTGGTGTCCTCGTCCTCCAGCGGCGTCTGCTCGCCGGGCAGCAGGTCGCTGGGCGTGGCCTTGCGCGGATGGATGGTCGAACGCTGTCCCGCGGCGTAATCGGCGCTGGTCAGCAGGCGCATCGGCACCTTCACGAAGTCCGGATCGCCGAGGTAGAAAGTGCGGTCGCGGAACGCGCGACGCATCGCTTCGACCGTGAGATGCACGCGCTCGGCCTGCGGCAGTCTGGCCAGGTCCCAGGGCTCGAGCATCTGCAGCATCTGCGCCAGCGCGATACCGCCGGAGGACGGCGGCGGCGCGGTCACGATCCGCCAGCCGTCGTATTCGAAGCGGATCGGCTCGCGCTCGCGCACGCGATAGCCGGCCAGTTCCTCGGCGCTCCAGCGGCCGCCGTCGGCGCGCACGCCGTCGAGCAGCTTCTTCGCCACCGGACCGCGATAGAAACCGTCGAAGCCGCGTTCGGCCAGACGCTCGAGCGTGCGCGCCAGGTCCGGCTGGCGCAGGATCTCGCCCTCCTCCGGCGCATCGCCGTCGGCCAGGAACACCGCGCGGGTGCCCTTGTAGCGTTCCATCACCTCGC
The DNA here is from genome assembly GCA_044345955.1 of Lysobacteraceae bacterium. GTDB lineage: Bacteria > Pseudomonadota > Gammaproteobacteria > Xanthomonadales > Xanthomonadaceae > Lysobacter_I. Next base: position 790 of record JBIJAD010000303.1, on the reverse strand, counting down.
GCCGCGCCTCGTAGCCGCGGGCCATCCGCGCATAGACCGGGAAGCCTTCGCGCGCGATCCGGATCGCCGGCGCGAGCGACGCCTTCAGCGGCAGGCGGCCGTAACGCTCGGCCAGATGCACCAGCCCCGCCGGCAGGCCCGGAATGCCCGCCGACCACGCGCCGTTGGTGGCGCGGTCGCGATCGAATTCGCCCCTGGCATCGAGGTACATCGCCTGGGTCGCCGCGGCCGGCGCGGTCTCGCGCGCGTCGATGAAGATGTCGCGACCGCTCTTCGCATCGTGCAGCAGGAAGAAACCGCCACCGCCGAGGCCGGAGGAGATCGGCTCGACCACCGACAGCACCGAAGACACCGCGACCGCTGCATCGAAGGCGTTGCCGCCGGAGGCGAGCATCTCCATGCCGGCGTCGGTGGCGAACGCATGCGCGCTGGCCACCGCTGCGCCGGGCGGATGCGCTGCCGGTGGCCGGGCGCGCTCGGCCGCGGGCAGCGCGATCGTCCACAGCAGGGCCAACAGGGCGACGAGCTGCACGGCCGGCAGTCGGAGCGGAAACTGACGCGGCGAGCGGTTCATGCGATCTCCTGCTGCAGTCTGGCGAACTTCGCCAGCAGCGTTTCCTGCGATTCGGGGTGATCCGGGTCGGGATCGATGCATTCGACCGGGCACACGACCACACACTGCGGTTCGTCGTAATGACCGACGCACTCCGTGCACAGCGCCGGGTCGATGACGTAGATGGTCTCGCCCTGCGAAATCGCGCGATTCGGGCACGCCGGCTCGCAGACGTCG
>JBIJAD010000253.1:0-5987 GCA_044345955.1 Lysobacteraceae bacterium | reverse complement strand
GCTCGCGCTCGCCACCGGCAGCGCCGTCGCGCACGATCGCGACCACAACCCGCCCGGCCCCGCCGGCGGCCCGGGTACGAACTGGGAAAATCCGCCCGGCTGGCGCGGCGGCCCGGGCGCATCGCCGGATCATCGCTACTACCGACGCGACGGCAAGCGCTACCGCTTCGTCATCCGCGACGGCGGCTACTACTTCCATCCGGCCTGGGGTTATTGGCATCCGCGCCACGGTTTCTGGAACCAGGCGCAACGCTGCTGGTACGACAACGATCGCAATCCGCCGGGCCCGGCAGGTGGCCGCGGCACCAACTGGGAAAATCCGCCGGGCTGGCGCGGAGGACCGGGCGCATCGCCGGATCGTTACGGACGCTGTCGCTGAAAGCGCCGGGCGCGCTGCGGACGGCGCCTCACATCTGCAGCGCGTCGATCACCGGCGCGACCTGCCCGTCGCGCCCCAACGCCTCGCCCACGCGTGCGACCGCAGCGGCGAGTTCGTCGGCCGAATCCGCACGCAGCGTCGCATGCCCCACCTTGCGCCCGGCGCGCGGCTCCTTGCCGTAGTCGTGCCAGTGGCCGCCGGGTTCGCGCAGCATCGCGTTCGGGTCGGGCATCGCGCCGATCCAGTTGAGCATGCAGGCGTGCCCGACCATGCGCGTATCGCCCAGCGGCAGGCCCAGCACCGCGCGCAGATGGTTCTGGAACTGCGAGGTCTCGCTGCCCTCGATCGTCCAGTGCCCGGAGTTGTGCACGCGCGGTGCGAGTTCGTTGGCGAGCAGCAGACCGTCTTTGCAGAACAGTTCCAGCGCGAACACGCCGACGTAGTCCAGCGCCTCGGCCAGCGCGCGCGCATGCGCGACCGCACCCGCGGCCATCTGCGCGTCGGCGCGCGCGGGCGCGAGGCTGGCCGAAAGCACGCCGTCGACGTGCCAGTTCTCGGTCAGCGGCCAGGTGCGGAATTCGCCGTCGCGACCGCGCACCGCGACCACGCTCAGCTCGCGCTCGAACGCGACGAAACCTTCGAGGATCAGGCCGACGCTCGCGGCCTGCGCGCCGAGCGCGGCCCAGGCGGCGTCGAGATCGGCCGGCGATTTGATCCGGAACTGGCCCTTGCCGTCGTAGCCGAGGCGGCGGGTCTTGAGGATGCAGGGCGTGCCGATGCTCGCGACCGCGGCATCGAGCGCGGCGCGGTCGGGCACGTCGGCGAAGTCGGGCACCGGAATGCCGAGCTGGCGGAACAGGGTTTTCTCGGCCAGCCGGTCCTGCGCGACCGCGAGCGCGCGCGGGTTCGGGAACACCGGAATGCGTTCGCTCAGCCACTGCGCCGATTCGGCCGGCACATTCTCGAAATCGAAGGTCGCGACATCGACCTGGCGCGCGAATTCGGCGAGCGCGGCTTCGTCGCGGTAATCGCCGACGATCAACGGCGCGAACTGGCCGGCGCAGGCGTCGGCGACGGTATCGAGCACGCGGAAGCGCAGCCCGAGCGGGGCGCCGGAGAGAGCGAGCATGCGAGCGAGCTGCCCGCCTCCGAGGATGCCGACGGTAGTCATGCGCGCGGGTCGTCGTGGTCGATCACGTCCTGCGTCTGCCGCGCGCGGAAGGCGTCGAGCGCGGCGCCGATCGTGGGGGATTCGTGCGCGAGCATGGCCGCGGCGAACAGCGCGGCGTTGGCGGCGCCGGCGTTGCCGATGGCGAACGTGGCGACCGGGATACCGGCCGGCATCTGCACGATCGACAGCAGCGAATCCATGCCGTTGAGGGCCTTGCTCTGCACCGGCACACCGAGCACCGGCACCGCGGTCTTCGCGGCGAGCATGCCCGGCAGATGCGCGGCGCCGCCGGCACCGGCGATGATCGCGCGCAGTCCGCGGTCGCGCGCCGTGGCGGCGTAGTCGAAGAGCACATCGGGAGTACGGTGTGCGGACACCACACGGACCTCATGCGGCACGCCGAGGGCTTCGAGCCTCGCGGCGGCGTGCTGCATCGTCTCCCAATCCGAGCGCGATCCCATCACGATGCCGACCAGCGGCGCCGCGACCATGACGGTGTCGGTGTCGGTGTCTGCCATGGCCCCACCCTGCGGCGTCACGCCGGCTGCAAAACGGTATTCTAGCGGGACTTCCGCCCCGGCTTCACCGCAACATGGACCGCAAGCTGCTCGATCTGCTCGTCTGCCCCGCCACCCGTCAGCCGCTGGCGGTGCTCGACCGGCCCGGCCTGGAGGCGCTGAACGCGGCGATCGCCGCCGGCGGCGTTCGCCGCGTGGACGACACCCCGCAGACGGAACCGGTGCGCGAGGCGCTGATCACCCGCGACCGCAAGACCCTGTATCGCATCGACGACGGCATTCCGGTGCTGCTGATCGAGGAAGGCATCGTGGTCGCCTCGGTCGCGGGACTGTGAGCGGCGCCAGGATGACACCGGCCGCGCCGCCGCCCGCCGACGTCGTGGCCGCGAACGTCGCCGCGGCGCTGGCCGAGGACCTCGGCAGCGGCGATGTCACCGCCGATCTGTTGCCGGACGGGCCCGACATCGCCTATCTGCTGTGCAAGGAGGACGCGATCGTCTGCGGCCGGCCCTGGTTCGACGCCTGCCATCGCGCGCTCGATCCCGACGTGCGCATCGACTGGCGCGTGGCCGAGGGCGTCCGGGTCGCGAAAGGCACGGTGCTGGCCACCCTCGCCGGCCGCAGTCGTGCGCTGGTGAGCGCGGAACGCGCGTCGCTGAACTTCCTGCAGACCCTCAGCGGCACCGCGACCACGGTCGCGGCCCATGTCGAGGCCGTGCGCGGCACCGGTGCGCGCATCCTCGACACCCGCAAGACCCTGCCCGGGCTGCGCATCGCGCAGAAATACGCGGTGCGCGTGGGCGGCGGCGAGAACCACCGCATCGGCCTGTACGACACGGTGATGCTGAAGGAAAATCACATCCGCGCCTACGGTTCGCTGCGCGGCGCGGTCGCCGCCGCGCGCGAACGCCATCCGACGCTGCCGCTGATCGTGGAAGTGGAAACGCTGGGTCAATTGCGCGAGGCGCTCGACGCGGGCTGCAGCCGGATCCTGATCGACGACTTCGACCCCGCGACCCGACGCGAGGCGGTGCGGCTCGCGAAATCGCCGCCCTACGCCGGAGGCATCCCACTGGAAGTCTCCGGCGGCGTGGACCTCGCCACCCTGCGCGCGATCGCCGAGGACGGCGTCGACTGCATCTCGATCGGCGGCCTGACCAAACACCTGCGCGCGATCGATCTCTCGCTCAAACTCGGGCCGCCGCCAGGCGATTGAACGCTCACGCTTGCGCTTGCGCCGAGGACCGATCCGAACCGAACCGGCCTCAACCGAACCAGTAACGGTGCATCGCCGCCAGAAACTCCGGCGTGATCGGAAACCCCGAATGCGAACCCAGCACCGCATCGACGCCGCAGTGCGGACACAGCGCGGTCTGCCCGCGCGCCTCCCCGATGCCGCCCTCGTCCTCCGACCAGTCGACCCACTCCGCGATCTCCGACGGCTCGAACGTGCCGCGGCAATAGAAACAGCCGCAGATCAGGCTGGCGTCGAGGTCGGCGCGGTGGTTGGAGGATTTCGAATGCGCCGCGTGCAACTGCGGATCGGTATGCATGACGCAGTGCTCAGCGCAACGCCAGCACCACCAGGACCGCCACCGCCACGGCCACCGCCAGCCACACCCAGCGTGGAACGCCGCGGCCTGCGGCGGGCGCGGCCGCGGGCTCCTGGCCCAGTTCGAACAGCTTGAAGCGCAGCGTGTCGAAACCGATTTCGTCGCCGGGCACCGCCACCGCGCGCTGCACGCGCTTGCCGTTGTGGAAACTGCCGTTGGTCGAGCCCAGATCCTCGATCACCACGCCCTCGTTGGTCGGAATCAGCTTGGCGTGCTTGCGCGAAAGACTGGCGTCTTCCAGCCGCAGTTGGCAGTCCGGTGCGCGCCCGACGAGGGTCGGCCCGGTCAGCGGAAAACTGCGGCCGAGAATGCGCCCGGTCTGCGCGCGCAGGGCGAACTTGGGCAGCGCGGCGCGGACCGTGGTGGTCGCGACATCGTCGGTGTCGATCGCGCCGGGCGCGGTGGCCGGACGCGGCGCGTCCAGCGCCACCAGCGAAGCCTGCACGCCGCCGAAGGCGATGCGATCGCCTGCGCGCAGCGAGATCAGGCCGTCCACCGGGCGGTCGTTGACCGCAACCGCAGCACCGGGCGCGATCTTCAGCATCACGCCCTGCCCCGTGACCTGCAGTTCGCAGTGCCGGGGCAGGATGTCGGGGCCGCTGAGGCCGATGTCGGCATCCACCGCCGAACCGATGCGTCTGACCCCGGGCTGCAGCAGGGTGGGCGGGAATTCGCCGGCGGCGAAGACGAGTTTCATGGGCGATCTGACTCCGTGGCGGGGATTGCATCGTCGGCCGGCCGGCCGCACATTGGCCGCATGCCGACTTTACTGATCCTGATGATCGTGGGTGCGATGGGGTTCGCATTCTGGAGCGCGTCGCGCGCCGCGGCCGAACGGGCGATCCGTCTCGGCGGCGAGGCCTGCCGCGCCGCCGGGGTGCAGTTGATCGACCATACGGTGCACGCCACCGGCCTGCGCCTGCGGCGCGGCGAGAACGGCTGGCTGGGCTTCGAACGCAGCTTCCGTTTCGAGTATTCGTACGATGGCACCGACCGCCACATCGCGCGGCTGGTGCTGCATGGCGACCGGCTGGTGTCGTTCAGCGGCCCGGTGATGCCTCCGGCCGTCGTGCCGGTGGGCCGCACGCCGGTAGACGCGGATCCGCCGACGATGTGAGCGTTGGCCGCGACGTTGCCGCTGCGAGCCATGGCGATGCCGATGTCGTTGTTCCGCATGGCTCCCCCGAACCCTGCTGCCGTGTGGCGATGCGCGACGATATCGCGCGGCGCCACTGTTTGACCACCCGCTATTTGATCACCCGCAAGTGGCCGCCGCGCTTCGGCGGCGGCGAGCGGTCGTCGCCACCGTCGCCGTCTTCGCCGTCAGCGCCTTCGGGCGCGCCCTCGGTCTCGAGTTGCGGATCGCCGGTGCCGGGAATGTCCTCGGGCAACCCCATGCCCTGCCCGGTCTCGCGCGCGTAGATCCCGAGCACTGCGCTCATCGGCACCCGCACCGGCTGACTGACGCCACCGAAGCGCGCGGTGAAGGCGATCGTCTCGTTGCCCATTTCCAGACCGGCGACCGCGCGCTCGGCGACGTTGAGCACCACCCTGCCTTCGCTGATCGCCGACGGCGGCACCATCACCCCGGGACGGGTGGCGTCGACCAGCAGATGAGGGGTCATGCCGTTGTCGGCGATCCACGCATACAGCGCCCGCAGCAGATAGGGGCGATGACTGGTCATGCGGAGCGACGGACCGTCGGTCATGGCCGGAGTGTACTCTCGCCGGACGCCGGCGCGGACCGCCGGCGTACCGCGTTCAGGCCGGCAGATCGCGCAGGGTCTTCTCCTGCGCGGTCAGGCTGCGGACGAAGCCCGGATTGCGGAAGATCCGGTTGCCGTAGTCCTCGATGACCTTTCCGTCGCCGGGCAGGGCCACGTCCAGCGCCTGCAGGCGCCAGACGATCGGCGCCATCGCGCAGTCGGCGAGGCTCATCTCGTTGTTGAGGAAGAACTTGCTGGCCTTGAACAGCGGTACCGCCGCGGTCAGCAGTTCGCGCAGGCGCTTGCGTCCGGCTTCGGCCTGCTGGCGATTGCCGAACTGCACCGCCTGCACCTGCGGCACCCAATCGTGCTCGATCCGCAGCATCGCCAAGCGCAGGCGCGCGCGCGACAGCGGGTCGATCGGCATCAACGGCGGATGCGGGTAACGCTCGTCCAGGTATTCGCTGACCACGGAGGCGGCGTAAAGCACCAGATCGCGTTCGACCAGGGTGGGGACCGAGCTGTAAGGATTCAGAACGCGCAGATCTTCCGGCGGCGATTGCGGGTCTACCGGCACCAGGTCGTAGGACACGCCCTTCG
>JBIJAD010000225.1:0-6570 GCA_044345955.1 Lysobacteraceae bacterium | reverse complement strand
CCGATTCTACACCAGTCGTTATCCGGGCTAAAAAATAAGGCGTGGGATTCTCTGAACTCTTACACGCACGGCGGATTACGACTAATGATCCGCTCCCTTGAAGGGTTCGAAGAAGAATTGCTAATTTGGATGCTGAGGACAACCAACTCACTGTCATACATCGCAGCACAACTATTAGCTTACGTCGCGCAAGATGCGAAATGTGGCGAAGTATTGCATCAAACGCGAATGAAAATGGCCGATTGCTTGCATCCATTGCCATCTACACAACAATCCGATTAAAGAATAAAGCCACGTAATGGCTCTGGAAACGACCTGTGAACTGATACTAGTCTTGAACGAGATACTCTCACGACAGCAAACGTGACTCAGGGCCGAAGGATGGACATCTTCACCCGCCCTATTCGGCTGTCGTTTCGAAGAAATCAAAAGCCGCGCATAGGGTGCAACTCGGCGCACCGGTTCCGTGACGTCGCATTCCAGCGACGGGCCGAGGCGCACCCTATCTCCGGCCGTGTCAGTTCCGCAGATTCCGCGTCTGCCCCTCCCCCCGCACCACGAACCGCTCGATGGTCAGCGATTCCGCGCCCATCGGGCCGTAGGCGTGCAGGCGGGTGGTGGAGATGCCGATCTCGGCGCCGAGACCGAGTTCACCGCCGTCGGAGAAACGCGAGGAGGCGTTGACCATCACCACCGCGCTGCGCAGGGCGTGCACGAAACGCTCGGCGGCGGCTTCATCGCGGGTGACGATCACTTCGGTGTGGTCGGAACCGTGGCGGCGGATGTGGGCGATGGCGTCGTCCAGCGTGTCGACGACGCGCACGGCGAGGATCAGGTCGAGGAATTCCTCATCCCAGTCGTCTTCGGTCGCCGGCACCGCGCCGGGCATGCGCGCGAGCGCACGCGGGCATGCGCGCACCTGCACGCCGCGCTCGGACAGCATCGCCGCGGCGCGCGGCAGGAAGGCGTCGGCGATGTCGGCGTGCACCAGCAGCGTCTCCAGCGCGTTGCACACGCCCGGCCTCGAAACCTTGCCGTCGAGCAGCAGATCCAGCGCGAGAGCGACATCGGCCGCGGCATCCACGTACAGATGGCACACGCCCTTGTAGTGCTTGATCACCGGCACGCGCGCGTGTTCGGCGACGAACCGGATCAAGCCTTCGCCGCCGCGCGGAATCGCCAGATCGACGATGTCGTTGAGCTGCAGCAGCTCGACCATCGCCTCGCGACGCAGATCCTCGACCAGGCTCAGGGCGGCGGCAGGAATGCCATGCGCGGAGAGTGTGCGCTTCAGCGCGCCAGCGATCGCGACGTTTGAACGGATCGCTTCCGAGCCGCCGCGCAGGATCACGCCGTTGCCCGCCTTCAGGCACAGCGCCGCGGCGTCCGCGGTCACGTTCGGGCGCGCCTCGTAGATCATCATCACCACACCCAGCGGCACCCGTACGCGCTCGACGGCGATGCCGTTGGGGCGAACTTCGCGGCGGGTGACGAGGCCGACCGGATCGGGCAGCGCCGCGACCTCGCGCAGCGCGTTGGCGATGCCGGCCAGACGCTGCGGATCGAGTTTCAGGCGATCGAGCATGGCACCGGCGATGCCCTTCTCCGCCGCCGCGCGGAGGTCTTCGGCGTTGGCGGCGAGGATGGTCTCGGCCTCGGCATCCAGCGCATCGGCCATCGCGCGCAGCAGCGCGTCCTTGGCCTCGGTGGACAGCGCGGCGACCGCCTGCGCGGCGTCGCGGCAGGCCAGCACCTGCGCGCGGAGAGTGGCATCAGTCATCGGCGGCCTCGCGGGCGGATTCGACGAGCAGCGACAGATCGTCGCGATGGACGATGCTGTCGCCGTAGTTGTATCCCAGTACCGCCTCGATCTCCTGCGAGCGCCGGCGCCCGATCCGGCGGATGTCGGCCGCGGAATACTGGGTGACGCCGCGCGCGAGCGGGCGCAGCGCTTCGCCCTGCAGGGTCGCGATCTCGACCAGATCGCCGCGGCGGAATTCGCCGCGCGCATCGACCACGCCGATCGGCAGCAGCGAGGCGCCCTTGTCCAGCAACGCGGATGCCGCGCCGGCGTCGATCACGATCGCGGCACCGGGTTCGGCCGGGGCGTGGCGCAGCCAGTGCTTGCGCGCCGCGATCCGGCTGCGGCCGGCGATGAAGCGCGTACCGATCAGCCGATCCTCGCTCAACGCCTGCGCGACCGCGGCGCGGGTGCCGTTGAACAGCACGGTATCGATGCCGGCGGCGCCGGCGCGCTGCGCGGCCAGCACCTTGGTCCGCATGCCGCCGGTGCCGACCGCACTGCCGGCACCGCCCGCCATCGCGAGCACGTCCTCGCCCGGATCGACGACGGTCGCAAGCGGCTTCGCATCGGCGTGGGCGCGCGGGTCGCGGTCGAAGAGGCCGTCGATGTCGCTGGCGATGAACAGCACGTCGGCGTCGATCAGTGCGGCGACGATCGCCGCGAGCGTGTCGTTGTCGCCGAGCTTCAGCTCGTCGACGGACACGGTGTCGTTCTCGTTGACGATCGGCAACGCGCCGCAGCGCAGCAGTTCCTGCAGGGTGGCGCGGGCATTGAGATAGCGCCGGCGGTTGCGCACGTCGTCGTGGGTCAGCAGCACCTGCGCCACCGGCTGCGCGAACAGGCCCTGCCAGAACGTCATCAGCTTCGCCTGGCCCAGCGCCGCGAGCGCCTGGCGCTCGGCCATCGCCGCACCGGGTCGCGGCGTCGCCTGCAGCAGCGCGCGCCCGGCGGCGACCGCACCGGAGGAGACGATCACCACCTCGCGCCCCTGCGCCCGCGCGGCATGCGCGAACGCGGCAAGATGCACCGCGTTGCGCGGCGACAGCCCGCGCTCGTCCGACAGCAGACTGCTGCCGACCTTGAGCACGGCGCGTTTCCACGCCGGCAGCGGTTGTTCGGCGAACGCGGATGGCTTCATCCGGACACTCCGGCCAGCCGCGCACGCAGCGCATCCAGCCGCAGATCGGCCGCCGCGCCGGGCGACACGCGCGCGGCGAGACTCGCCGCGGGATCGCCTTCTGCCCAGCGTGCCGGATCGGCGGCCTGGCGGTAGGCCTCGCGGAAGGGCAGGCCCTGCCGCGCCAGATCGACCGCCAGATCGGTCGCGTACATCGACGGATCGAGCGCGGCGCGCATCGCCTCGGGCTTCCATTCGAGATTGCGCAGCAGATCCGGCAGCAGTTCCAGCGCGCCGAGGCCGCGGCCGAAGGCGTGCACGATCGCGCCCTTGGAGAACTGCAGATCGCGGTGATAGCCCGAGGGCAGCGACAGCAGTTGCTCCAGCTCGGTACGCGCCGCGGCGACACTGCCGTAACTGGCGCGCATCAGTTCGACCACGTCGGGATTGCGCTTGTTGGGCATGATCGAACTGCCGGTGGTGTACTGCGCCGGCAGTGCGACGAAGCCGAATTCGGCGCTGGTGAACAGACTGAGATCCCAGGCCAGTCGGCGCAGATCGAGCAGCGCCGAGGCCAACGCCTCGACCGCCGCCAGTTCGAACTTGCCGCGCGAGAGTTGCGCATAGGCAGCCGACACCTGCAACCGACCGAAACCGAGCGCGGTCGTCGCATGATCGCGCTCCAGCGGCAGATTCACGCCGTAACCGGCGGCGCTGCCGAGCGGGTTGGCATCGACCCAGGCCAGGGTGTCGCGCGCGCGCTGCGCATCGTCGACGAAACCTTCGGCCCAGGCCGCCCACCACATGCCCAGCGACGAGACCACCGCGCGCTGCAGATGGGTGTAGCCGGGCAGCGGCACCCCGGCCTCGGCCTCGGCGCGCGCCAGCGCGACCTCGGCGCATTCGACGCACAGCGCATGCAGCCGCGCGAGCCGATCCTTCAGCCACAGCCGGGTCGCGACCAGGATCTGGTCGTTGCGGCTGCGCCCGGTGTGGATCTTTCGCCCGGCGTCGCCCAGCCGCTCGATCAGCCGCGCCTCGATCGCCGAATGCCCGTCCTCGTAGCGCTCGTCGAGCACGAAATCGCCCTTGTCGAAATCCTCGGCCAGATTCGTCAGCTCGATCGCGATCCCCGCAAACTCGTCGGCGGCGAGGATGCCGATCCGCAGCAGCCCCTGCGCATGCGCGCGGCTGGCCTCGATGTCGAACAGGAAGAACTCGCGATCCAGGATCACGTCCTCGCCGGCGAGGAAGCGCTGGATGCGCGCATCGACCTTCACCCCGGGTTTTTGCCAAAGCAGATCGCTCATCGTCTTTCCATCCATCGATCGTGGGAGCGGCGCAGACCGCGGCAACACAACAACAGAAAAACAGGTCGCGACTTGCGTCGCTCCCATCGTGCGGATCAGCTTTCCGCGATCCCCGCCATTTCGTCCAACCCGAACGCCAGATTGAGATTCTGCACCGCCTGGGTCGCAGCGCCCTTGAGCAGATTGTCCTCGGTCGCGACCACCACCAGGCGGCGGCCGTCGTCCGACAGCGCGAAACCGCCGAGTTCGACGTGATGCCTGCCGGCGATGCGGCTCACCCATGGCGCCTCGTCCAGCACCCGCACCAGCGGTTCTCCGGCGTAGGCGTGGCGATAGCGCGCCAGCACCGCGTCGCGCGCGATCGGCTCGGCCAGATGCAGATTCGCGGTGATGGTCAGGCCGCGGAAATGCGGGGCGACGTGGGGCATGAATTCGACCGGATGCCCGAGCTGGCACGTCACCTCGCGCTCATGCAGATGGCCGGTCAGCGCGTAGGGCATCAGATTGTCGCGCAGCTTCTCCGGATCGTTCTTGTCCGACGGCGTGGTGCCGGCACCGGAATAACCCGAGACGCCGAAACACTGCACCGGCCCGGCGATCAGGCCGCGCATCGGCGCGACCGCCAGTTGCATCGCGGTGGCGTAGCAGCCGGGATTGCTGATCCGACGCTGGCCGCGATAGGCGCCGCGGGTGAGTTCGGGCAGGCCGTAGTACCAGCCCTCGTCGAAGCGGTAATCGGCCGACAGATCGATGAGGACCGGGTCGGCGCCTGCGGCATCGAACGCGGCCACCCAGTCCGCCGCCTTGCCGTTGGGCAGGGCCAGCACCACCGCATCGGCGGCCAGTGCGGGCAATTCCGCAGGCGTGGGCGAGGAATAACGCAGCTCGCCGGACCAGGCGTCGATGTGATCGGCGACGCGCTGGCCGGCGAGTTCGCGCGAACCGACATAGACCAGATCGAAGCGCGGATGCGCGGCGATCAGGCGGATCAGCTCGGCGCCGACGTGACCGCGGGCGCCGACGATGCCGATGCCGATGCGGGTGCGGACAGCGGCCTCAGGCATGGGCATGCATCTCCAGTTTCGTGCGCAGGGTCTCGGCGATCGCCGGCCATTCCGCGCGCAGGATCGAAAACACGTGGGTATCGCGCAGACTGCCGTCGCGATGGCGCATGTGCGCGCGCAGCACGCCGTCGCGTTTCGCGCCCAGGCGCAGGATCGACGCCTGCGAGCGCAGATTCTCGTGGCTGGTCTCCAGGGTCACGGATTCGCAGCCGAAGACCTCGAAGGCATGCCCGAGCAGCAGTCGTTTGGCCTCGGTGTTGAGGCCGGTGCGCTGCGCCCGCGCCGCGTACCAGGTGTAGCCGAGCTTGAGCCGCGGCACGCCGCGATCGAGGTCGTAGAAACGGGTGCTGCCGACGACATCGCCGGCGGCGTCGAACACCGCGAACGGCAGCGCATCGCCGGCAGCGCGCCGGGCCAGCGCCTGCGCGATGTAGGCTTCGGCCTCCCCCGGCGCAGGGCCTGGCACACTGGTGTAGCGCAGCGACCACAAAGCGCCGTCGGCCGCGGCCGCGCGCAGGCCATCGGCATGCGCCTCAGCCAGCGGCTCCAGCCGCACGTGACGGCCCTGCAGCGTCGGTGTCGTCCAGTGCGCGGACATCGACTCAGTCCTCCAGCGTCGCCGGCCGCTGTCGGCAGTGCTCCAGGCAGCGGCGGATCGTTTCGAGTCCCTCGCGACCTATATCGCCGAGCCCGTACCAGTACGCGCGCCAGCGATCCTGCTTCACGCAGCCGTCGGCCTCGGCATCGTAGAAGGCGTTGACCGGATTGCCGTGACGCGAGCGCCAGAACAACCGCGGCTCGGCCTCGCGCATCAACTGCCACACCGCGCGACCGAGACCCTCGCCCTGGGCTTCGTCGAGCACCGCGAACTTGTCCAGATACGGCACACCGTCGACTTCGCTGAGGATCACCGCGGCGCGGTAGTTCTCGCTGACCCAGGCGCGATGCAGTTGGGTGCGGGTGAAATAATCGGCCACCAGTCTGCGTCCGAAGGCCGACTCGATCAGACCGCGCAGGCGACCGATGTCGATCTGGTCCCAGGCGTCGGCATGCAGCACGCGCTCGCCGCGGCGCACCAGCGTACCCGAGCCCTTGTGGGTGAACAGTTCCTTGGCCAGTTCGTCCGGGCGGGTGATCGACACCGACGAGGACAGCGGCAGATTGTCGAGCAATTGCTTGATCTGTTCGATCTTCACCCGCATGCCGCCGTTGATCCACGGCTGCGCCATGAGGGGCTCGTATTCGGTCGAGAGATTGATCGAATCGATCACCCGG
>JBIJAD010000468.1:0-2686 GCA_044345955.1 Lysobacteraceae bacterium | reverse complement strand
GCCGGTGCTGGCCGAGCGCATCGCACCGGCACGGGCGCGCGACTCGGGCAACACCATCCTCGCCAAGGAGTTCCGCGGCGGGGTGCTGGTGATGACCGGCGCGAACAGCGCAGTCGGCCTGCGCTCGATGCCGGTGCGGTATCTGTTCCTCGATGAGGTCGACGGCTACCCGCTCGACGTCGAGGGCGAAGGCGATGCGATCTCGCTGGCGGAGGCGTGCACGCGCACCTTCACCCGGCGCAAGATTTTCATCGTCTCCACGCCGACGATCGCGGGCGCCAGCAGCATCGAGCGCGAGTACGATGCGTCCGACCAGCGTCGGTACTTCGTCCCGTGCCCGCACTGCGCCCATGCGCAGTGGTTACGGTTCGAGCAACTCAGGTGGGACCGTGGGCAGCCGGAGACGGTGGCCTACATCTGCGAGGCCTGCGAGCAACCGATCGCCGAGCACCACAAGACGCGGATGCTCGAACAGGGGCAGTGGCGGGCGACGGCGCCCGGGACCGGTCGAACGGCCGGGTTTCACCTGTCGTCGCTGTACAGCCCCGTGGGCTGGCGCAGTTGGCGCGAGATTGCCGCGGCCTGGGACGCTGCCGTCGACAAAACGACGGGCTCCGCCTCGGCGATCAAGACCTTCAAGAACACCGAACTCGGCGAGACCTGGGTCGAGGAAGGCGACGCACCGGACTGGCAGACGTTGCTGGAACGGCGCGAGGACTACCGCATCGGTACCGTGCCACACGGCGGCCTGCTGCTGGTGGCCGGCGCCGACGTTCAGAAGGATCGTATCGAAGTCTCGGTGTGGGCCTTTGGACGCGGCAAGCGGGCGTGGCTGATCGAGCATCGCGTGCTGATGGGCGACACCGCGCGCGAGGACGTGTGGACCGCGCTCGATGCGATGCGCCGCGAGACGTGGACGCATGCAGGGGGTGCTCAGGTGCCGCTGGCACGTTTTGCGATCGACACCGGCTTCGCGACGCAGGAGGTGTACGCCTTCGTCCGATCCTGTCGCGACAGCCGGGTGATGGCGGTCAAGGGCACGGCCCGCGGTGCCGCGCTGATCGGCACGCCGACGGCGGTCGATGTCACGGTGGCCGGTAAGAAGCTGCGCCGAGGCGTGAAGGTCTACACGGTGGTGGTCGGGATCGCCAAGCAGGAGCTGTATCAGCATCTGCGCCTGCAGACCGATGTCGCCGCGGATGGCATCACGGCCGTCTATCCGCCCGGTTATTTGCACCTGCCGAAGATCGACGCCGAGTTCCTGCAGCAGTTGTGCGCGGAACAGTTGATCACCCGGCGGGACCGGAACGGCTACGCAGTGCGCGAGTGGCAGAAACTGCGTGAACGCAACGAGGCGCTCGACTGCTACGTCTACGCGCGCGCTGCCGCCGCAGCCGCCGGACTGGATCGTTTCGAGCACCGCCACTGGCGCGAGTTGGAACGCTCGCTCGGCATCGCCGAGACGACGGACCCGCCGCCCATCGCCACCACCGAACCCTCGGACCAGGCAACCGGAGACGGTGGACTGTCCACATCTGCGCGTCCGAAACGTCGGCGCGTGGTCAAGAGCCGCTGGCTCCACCGCTGAATCCCATCGAGTCACATAGCGTATGGCCTACACCCCCGAACAACTCGCTGCACTGGAACGCGCACTCGCGACCGGCGAACAGCGCGTCACCTTCGGCGATCGCACGGTCGAGTATCGGTCGATCGAGGAACTGATCGCGGCGATCGACGTCGTGCGACGCGCGCTGGAGGCGGAGGCGATTGCTGCCGGGACTGCGAATCGTCGCCCGCGCCGCGTCGTCGTGAACACCGACAAGGCGACATGAGCCGATGAGTTGGTTCGCGCGGCTGCGCGCTCGATTGTTCGGCGCGTCGCCCACCTACGACGGCGTCGGCGGCGGACGTCGTGCCCGCTTCTGGCAGGTCGGCAATCCCGGTGCAGTGGCGGCGCTCGCGTTCGCGCAGGACGAGTTGCGCGCGAAGAGTCGTGATCTCGTGCGCCGCAACGCCTGGGCCGCGACCGGGGTCGAGGCGTTCGTGGCGAACGCCATTGGCACCGGCATCAAGCCGCAGTCGATGCTCGAGGACGCGGCCCAGCGCGAAGCGGTGCAGGCGTTATGGCGCGACTGGTGTGAGGAGGCGGACGCAGCGGGCCTGACCGACTTCTATGGCCTGCAGGCGCTCGCGTGCCGCGCGATGCTCGAAGGCGGCGAGTGCCTGGTGCGCCTGCGCTATCGTCGGCCCGAAGATCGTCTCGCGGTCGGCCTGCAATTGCAGTTGCTCGAACCCGAGCACTTGCCAGCGACCTTGAATCGCGAATTGCCGAACGGCAATGCGATCCGCGCCGGGATCGAGTTCAACGCGCTCGGCGTGCGTGTGGCTTATCACCTGCACAAGAGCCATCCCGGTGACGGGATGCTCGCGCCGATGTCCGCGCACGGCGGGCTCGACACGGTGCGCGTCCCAGCCGATGAGGTGCTGCACCTGTTTCGGCCGCTGCGCCCGGGCCAGATCCGCGGCGAGCCCTGGTTGGCGCGGGCGCTGGTCAAGCTGCACGAACTCGACCAGTACGACGATGCCGAACTCGTGCGCAAGAAGACCGCGGCGATGTTCGCGGGCTTCATCACGCGCGGCGCACCCGACGATCCGCTGCTGGGCGAAGGCGAGGCCGATGCGCAGG